>JBDHDN010000313.1:0-5714 GCA_039591485.1 Gemmatimonadota bacterium | reverse complement strand
ATCGGGGTGACGTGGCCGATCCTCAAGGGGCTTGCCGGACCGGGGAAGGTACGGGCCGCTCAAGCGGAACACCGTGCCGCCGTTGCCAAGCAGGAGGCGGCCGAGTACCAGGCTCGGCTCGAGGTTCAGGAGGCCACGCGCATGCTGGAAGCCGCGCGCGAGCGGGTGGACGTCGCCGCCGCGGCGGAAGTCGAAGCCCGCGAGGCACTCGACCACGCCAGGCTCCGCTACGAAACCGGGGCGGCCCCGATCACCGAATTGCTCGACGTCCAGGCAGCCCGGACCGCTGCAACCCTGAACCACCTCTCGGCACGGCGTGACCTGTTCGTGGCCGCTGCTGCCCTCGACCTCGCATACGGAGTGTATGATCGATGATCCGCCGATTCCTTGCACCTGCACTCGTCATCGGCGTGGCCGCCTGCGGCAGCGAGCCCGAGGTGGAAGCCCACGCCGCCGACGTCCCGACCAATACGCTGACCGTGACCGCGGAGCAGCTCACGGCCACGGTACCGGTGGAAGGCTCCGTTGCCGCGCGGCACCGCAGTGAGATCACGACCCGGATGATGGCGCGGATCACGAGCCTGCCGGTGACCGTCGGCACCGAGGTGCCGGCCGGCGGCGTGCTCGTCCGCCTCGGCACCGAGGATATCGCCGCCAACCGGGCCAAGGCGGAAGCCGCCGTCGCCGCGGCTCAGGCCGCCCGAGACGAAGCTGTCAGACACGCGGCCCGGATGGACACGCTCTATGCCGAGGATGTCGTTGCGCAGGTCCAGCGGGACCAGGCCCACCTCCAACGGACCCAGGCAGAGTCGCAACTCGCGCTCGCACAGGCGACGCTGCGGGAAGTCGAAACCGCCGCCAGCTACGCCACGATCCGGGCACCGTTCGCCGGGGCCGTGGTGGCGCGGTTTGCCGACCCCGGCGATATGGCTGCGCCGGGCATGCCGATCGTCATCCTCGAGGACACCGAGCCACGCAATGCCGTGCTGGCCGTATCGGTCGGTCTCGCGCAACGGCTCGAGCGCGGGATGACGCTGCGCGTCACCATCCCCGATGGCCGGACGACCATGGCACCGATCCGCGCAATATCGGCAGGCGCCGATCCGATGACCCGGACCGTCGAGGTCCAGGCCGAGTTGCCGGCGGACTGGCCGACAGGTGTCTCGGCGACAGCCCTCATCCCCAGCGGGAGCTTCACCGGCGTCGCGATCCCGGCGGACGCGGTTGTCCGGCGTGGCCAGCTGACGGGGGTGCAGGTCGTCACCGATGCAGGCGTCGCACTGCGTTGGATCCGCCTCGGCCGGTACCTCGATGACAACGAGCGGGTGGTGGTCCTGAGCGGCCTCGAGCCCGGAGATCGGATCGCCCTATGAAGACCGGACCGTCAGGCGCAGTCGCGCAACGCTTCCTGAACTCCAAGCTGACGCCGCTCTTGACGGCGGCATCTCTGGTGCTCGGTATCGGAGCGGTGATGTCGACGCCGCGCGAGGAGGAGCCGCAGATCCGCGTCCCGATGATCGACGTCGCAGTCGGCCTGCCGGGTGCCTCACCGCGGGAAGTGGAGCGACGCCTCGTCGAGCCGCTCGAGCGTGCCATCTGGGAAGTGCCGGACGTCGAGTACGTGTACAGCACCGCGCAGTCGGACGGCGCGATGGTCACGGCCCGCTTCAAGGTCGGCACGAATCCCGAGATCGCGCTGACCCGGCTGCACGGGAAGCTGATGGCGAACATGGACCGCGTGCCGCCCGGCGCGACACCTCCGTTCGTCACCCTGCACGGCATCAACGAAGTCCCAATCCTCACGCTCACGCTCTCCGGTGGCAGTGACGCCGGCGACGGTTACATCCTGCGACAGCAGGCTGCGGAGCTGGCGGCAGAGCTGAAGCGGATTCCCGACGTTGCCGAGACGTGGGTGATCGGCGGAGCCCCGCGCGAGGTGTCCGTCACGCTCGACCCGCAGGCGCTCGCCGCTCGCGGACTCTCGGCGGCCGTGGTGATGCAGGCGCT
Organism: Gemmatimonadota bacterium; assembly: GCA_039591485.1. Lineage (GTDB taxonomy): Bacteria > Gemmatimonadota > Gemmatimonadetes > Gemmatimonadales > GWC2-71-9 > JAOTVV01. The sequence continues at coordinate 3,707 of JBDHDN010000313.1, read as the reverse complement.
GGGAACCGCAAACGCCGAGCTGCCGGCCGGCGATGTCGTGTCCGGCAATCGCAGCATTCCGGTGCGTATCGGTCATCTCCTCCGCAATGCCGAACAGGTGGGCGACGTCGTGATCGCCGTGGTGAACGAGCGTCCGGTCCGTCTCAGAGACGTGGCCGCGATCTCCGACGGCCCGGCCGAGCCCGATCAATACGTCGCGTTCCTGCCCGGGCGCGGCGCTGGCGCCGACTTCGAACCCGCGGTCACCATCGCCCTCGCCAAGCGCGAGGGCAAGAACGCCGCCACGATCGCTCACCACGCGATGGAGCGCGTCGAAGAGTTACGTGGCAGCGTGGTGAGCGAGGACGTCCGGATCACGGTGACGCGGGATTACGGTGAGACCGCGACGGAGAAGTCCCAGGAACTGCTGTTCCACATCCTAGTCGCGACATTCGGCGTCGTGTTGCTGGTCTGGTTCACGCTGGGCTGGCGCGAGGCGGTCGTGGTGCTGGTGGCCGTGCCGGTGACGCTCGCTCTGACACTACTGGTGTACCGATTGTACGGGTACACGCTCAATCGGATCACCCTGTTCGCGCTCGTGTTCGCCATCGGTATCCTGGTGGACGATGCGATCGTGGTGGTCGAGAACATCGCACGCCACCTGGGACTCCGACACCGGCATCCGGACGAAGCGGCGGTGGTGGCGGTCGACGAGGTCGGGAATCCGACGATCCTCGCAACCCTCACGGTGATCGCGGCCATCCTGCCGATGGCATTCGTCTCGGGACTCATGGGCCCATACATGCGGCCGATCCCGGTCGGAGCATCGGTGGCAATGCTGTTCTCGTTGGCCGTGGCCTTCATCGTGACCCCGTACCTCGCGGTGCGGCTGGTGAAAAATCACGGCAGTGACGAGCTGCCGACGGGCAAGCCGGTGGAGGCGACGGACGAGGAGGTACCCACCGGTCGGATTGCGCAGTGGTACCGCGGCATGATGGACGGGTTGATCGGTGACGGGCGCCGGCGGATGCTCGCCTATGGCGGCATGGTCGCACTGCTCGTGCTGTCCGCGGCACTCGTCCCGCTCAGGCTCGTCACGGTGAAGATGCTGCCGTTCGACAACAAGAGCGAGTTCCAGTTGATCGTGGACATGCCCGAAGGGACCTCGCTCGAGCATACCGCCGAGGTCGCCCAATCCCTCGCGCTGGTCGTTGCGCGAGACGAGGCGGTGAGCGACGTGCAGACGTACGCCGGGACCGCCGCCCCGTTCAACTTCAACGGGTTGGTGCGGCACTACTTCCTCCGCCGCGGCCCCACCGTCGCAGACGTCCAGGTCAACCTCAAGCCGAAGCACGACCGCTCGGAGCAGAGTCACGACATCGCGCTGAGGCTTCGCCCAGCCGTCGACTCGGTCGCGCGGGCATACGGCGCATCGGTGAAGTTGGCGGAGATCCCACCCGGCCCGCCGGTTCTGGCAACGCTGACGGCGGAGATCTACGGTCCCGACTACGAAACGCAGATCGCGGTAGCCGAGCGCGTGCGTGACGTGTTCGACGCCACCGATGGGGTCGTGGACGTCGACTGGACGGTCGAAGCCGACCACGCGGAGATCCGGGCGGCAATCTCGCAGGCCGAAGCGAAGCGGGCCGGGACGAACCCGGCGGAAATCGTGCAGACGATCGCAGCCGCCATGGGCGGTGCCAGCGCCGGCCTGTTGCACGACGAATCGGCCGCCGAGCCGGTGCCCATTCGGGTGCGGATTGCGGACTCCGCCGCCGGATCCATGGGGGACGTCTCGACTCTGCCGATCGCGACGCCACGGGGTGCACGCCAGCTCGGAACGCTTGCCAGCCTCGATTCGGCCGAGGCGGAGACTCCCATCTTCCACAAGAATCTTCGGCCCGTCGTGTACGTCACGGCCGACGTCGCTGGACGGTTGGAGAGTCCTGCGTATGCCATGATCGAGATGGGGAACCCGCTCGACGAGGCGATTCCGGATGTCGAGCGGTACTGGGTCGCCTCACCGACGCTCACCGAGGAGCCGTTCGTGGTGTGGGACGGTGAGTGGCAGATCACCGTCGAGGTCTTCCGAGATCTCGGCATCGCCTTCGGCGCGGTGCTGCTGCTGATCTACGTGCTGGTGGTGGCGTGGTTCCAGTCGTTCACGGTACCGCTCGTCATCATGGCGCCCATTCCGCTGACGCTGATCGGGATCCTGCCGGCGCACTCGATGACCGGGGCATTCTTCACCGCCACGTCGATGATCGGCATGATCGCCCTCGCCGGCATCATCGTCCGCAATTCGATCCTGCTCGTGGACTTCGTGGAACTGGGCCTCGAGCGGGGCCACTCGCTACGAGAGGCCGTCATCAGCTCCGGCCTGATCCGCTCGCGGCCGATCATCCTCACCGCCCTGGCGGTGGTGATCGGCGGCATGGTGATGGTGCGGGACCCGATCTTCGAAGGTCTGGGCATCGCCCTGATCAGCGGCGCGGTCGTGGCGACGGCACTCACCCTCGTGGCCATTCCACTCCTCTACTACGAGATGCACAAATGAAGCTGCTGCTGATCTTCGTCGACTCGGACCACGCCAAGGACGTCGAGCAGGTACTCGACGATCACGGCGCGGCCGGCTACAGCACGTTCCCGAACCTCCTCGGGAAAGGGAAGACCGGCCGGAAGATGGGAACTCGGGCGTTCCCCGGATCAAGTACCCTATATTTTGTCGGGATTGGTGACGAGGGCTGTCACGGCCTGTGCGACCGGCTGAAGGAACTGCAACAGCAGGCAGGGCCCGAAGAGGGGCTTAAGGCCTATACCATTGACTCCACGGAGATACTCTGACCATGGAAATGATCATCCGGCGCATCGCCGGGACTTTCGTGATGGGAGAGTGCCGAGTGCAGATCGGCACCTGAGGGCGAGATCGCACCGGGCACATCGCCGATCGTCAATCGATCAGCTCCCGTGCCTGCCGGAACACCGCGTGCCACATCCGCCGCGTGAGCCGACCGGTGTTCGTGTTCTGCCGGCTCGGATGGTACGAGCAGAGCAGGAGGCGGTCGTCGGGGAGACGGTACAGTGCACGGTGACCGAAGCGGGGGCGTTCGGCGGGGAGGAAGCGGTCCCACCACCCCGACGCTCTGAGCCACTGCCGGTGCGCCACATGCCCCAGGACGAGTGTCACCCGGATCCGGTCGAGCAGCCGCAGCTCCTCCTCGAGGTGCGGCTGGCACTGGTCTAGTTCTTCCTGCGTTGGTCGGTTGCCGGGCGGTGCGCACCGGGCGGCCGCCGTAATGTAGCAGTCCTGTAAGGTCATCCCGTCGTCGCGGGACTCCGATTCGGCCTGGCTGGCGAAACCGAAGCGGTGGAGCGCGCCGTACAGCCAGTCGCCGGAGGAATCGCCGGTGAACATGCGTCCGGTCCGGTTCGCCCCATGCGCGGCGGGGGCGAGCCCGACGATCAGCAAGCGCGCGGCATGATCTCCGAAGCCGGGAACCGGCGCGCCCCAGTACTCCCACTCCAAGTAGGCTCGTCGCTTCCCACGCGCCACCGCCCTTCGGTGTTCGACGAGCCGCGGGCATCTCGTGCAGGAGACGATGTCGCACTCGAGCGTGCGCAGGGAGTCAGCCAAGAAGGAATCGCTTCCACGCCGGGGGACCATGCTCCACACTGTCGGCGACACCCCGTGCCAGAGAAGACCGCCGACCGCGCGCCTCTTTCGCCTC
>JBDHDN010000312.1:0-5048 GCA_039591485.1 Gemmatimonadota bacterium | reverse complement strand
CCTTCGCTCGCGCGGCGCGCGCAGCCGAGCCGCTACTGACGTGCGGCAAGCACCAGCTGGAACAGCTCACCGACCTCGTCCGTGGTGATCGTCCACGGATGATCGGTGTCCACCCGGTGCACGAGCACCAACCGGTACACGGGCTTGATCACCAGGTAGTGCAGCGCGATGCCGCCGTGGAACGCCGCCGGTCCGATACCAATCGGTGAGTCGGCGGCCATCGTGGCCCACAGCATCCCGTAGCCCAATCCCAGCAGGTCGTTCTCGACGGAGTGTGTGGTCCAACTCGCATCGATCCACGACTGCGGCACGATCTGCTGCCCGTTCCACCGTCCGCCCTGCTGGTAGAGCACCCCGAAGCGCGCCAGGTCCCGCGCGGTCATCCTGATGGGGTATGCCGGGTGCTCCGACTTCGCCGGCTCAAACGAGTACGAGCCGTCCGTCACGAGAAAGTCCTGCATCCCAATGCGGTCCGCGATCTGCTGCTCCAAGGCCTCGAAGATGTCCGCACCGGTCTCCTGCCGATAGATCGTGCCGAGCGCGTTGAAGTCCCAGTTGTTGTAGTAGAAGAACGTGTCGGGACCGTGGCTCCCCCGCTCCGGCCGCTCCGCCTCCATCTCCGGCGTCTCGGCGGCGGCCGGGTGATACACCCCGGAGCGTGAGCGCAGCAGATGACTCACGCGCGCCTGCTTCTCGTCGTCGGTCAAGCCGGGCGTGATATCGTCGATGCCGAGTTCCGCGAGGGTCGCCGACGTGTCGATCGTGCCGGCGGCGACCGCGATGCCGTACAGCGCACCGAGCAGCGGCTTGCGGATCGAGTGCAGCAGGTATTTGCGGTCGACCTCGCCCCAGGAGACGAACACCTTGCCGTCGGAGAGTGCCATGAATGCGGCCGACCCGATGCGATCGAAGTGCGCCTTGGCCACCTGCAGGTCGGCCGACGAGAAGCCCACCGATTCCGGCGACACCGTCTCGAGCTCGCCGGGACCGAGGGGATCGCGGTCGCAGGCGGGGACCCCGAGCAGTGCGGCGGTCAAAGTGCCGAGCGCGATGCGAGAGCCTCGTGCCATCATCCCTGCTCCTCCTCACCGTCTCCGCTTCCATCCGCGAGCGCCGGCGCTGATCGCGACCCGGCATGTTCACCGAGCGAGTACTGTACCTTCGCTCCGACCTCCTCCTCGGTTTCACACGTACCCGTCACCGGCGCCGGAGAGCCATGACCGAGTAACTCGGTTTCGGATTGGATATCCGTCGCTTCAGCGATAATCAGCCGACTGGGGGCGACGGCGGAATGGCGAACGGGCCGTGCGACGGTACGGTGGTAGGACGGCACGAGGACAGGCGGCCGGGCGGTCCTCGTCGCTGCACGGCTCCGTCCGTCGCAACCTGCGCGCTTGTTTGCGTGGCGACGCTCACGACACCGCAGCCGGTTCCCGTTGCCAGGGGCGGCGCGCGCGGCGCTGCGTTGGGACCGGGCTTCCGGCACCGGCGGGTTTCGTCCCCTGCTCCGGCACTGCCCGTCGCCGGTGGGCGCACCCGAGGTAGAGCACAAAGGCCGCGAGGTACAGCGCTTCGAGCACCAGGAATCCCACGATCAGCGCTCCCAGCGCGGTCACCGCCACCTCCACGGCCCGCTCGGCTGCGGCACTCGCCGTCACCGCTCCCTGCAGGGTCATGCCAGTGCTCCCGATCCTGAGGGTTCGCGAGCGCGCGACTCAGCGATCACGGTCGCCTCCGTGGACCGGCAGGAAGTCTTCCATCACCCACACTTCCGTCTGATCTTCCCCTGCCCGGTAGGCGATGCGCCGGCCGTCGGGGTGAATGCGCAGCTGGCTCAGCCCCACGTCCTGGATGCCGATGCGATAGGGCTCGCCCCCTGCGGCAGCGACCGCCCAGATCTGCCAGGGCTGGTCAGCGTCATTCGGAGCGCCCGTCACGTACATCAGGCGCGTGCCATCCGGAGTCCAAGTCAGATCCCGGGGAACGTACACCATCGGGGGCAGGCGAACGACTTCCCGTGCCGGTCCCCCCGCAGTGGACATGACGACGATCCCCGGCGCCCTGGCCTCGGCGTCGGTCATGACGAAGGCGATGGAATCGCCGCCCGGCGACGCTGCCAGGTTGTTCACCCATTGCTCGTGCATGCTCCAGCGCCCGAGCTCGACCACCTGCCCGCTGGAGACGTCCTGCTTCACGACGCGGTCCCGGGCGTCAGCCCACGACCGCTCGATATACGCCACCGACGCTCCGTTGCCCAGCCAGACTGGCCACCCCAGATATGCCCCTGAGGGTGTCTCCGCGATCCTGCGTGTCGCGCCCGTCTGAACGTCCACTGTGTGGACCCCCGAGTTCGAGCGGTTGTCCGTGCCCGCCGCGAGCAGGAAGCGGCCGTCGGGCGACCAGCGGAGACCTTGGAAGGTGCTCATGTCCGAGGCGATTGTTCGCTCCTCCCCCGTCGTCAGCGAGCGGACGACGATGACGCTGCCCGTGCCCATCGGCCCCGGCCCCTGGCGGGAGACGTAGGCCAAGTATTGACCGTCCGGCGACCACTCGGGGGTCGAGTTGGACCCGAGGAACCGCTGCGAGGCCGCCGTCGGCGGCGTGAGCACGCGTCCGGATGCGACATCGACACTCGCCGAGTACACATCGCCCGAGCCGACGTCGATGCCGTAGAAGAACGCGCCGTCCCGCGTGAACCCCATGCCACTTGCCCGCCAGAGGTCGGACTTGACCAAGACGGGCGTTCCGGCTGCCCTCCCGTCTTCCACCGGGACCAGCCAGGCCGCCAAGGTGCCCGTGCGGTCGCTGGCGAAGAGCACGGTCGAGCCGTCAGGCGACCAGCCGAGTACCACGTCGTTCGCGGGATGCTCCACCAACGCGCGGTTGCGACCACCGTCCACGGGAACGACGTAGACATCCTTCTGCGGCGGGTTGCCGTCGGCGCGATCGTCGAAGACGACGAACCTGCCGTCGGGGGAGAACGTGGCGCGCAGGGGGCTTCTCCCATCCGTGATCGTTGCCAGGGAGCGGAACGCGCCGCCCCCCACGGGTACGATCCCGAGCTGATTCGCTCCCGTGGTGTCCACGACGCGGACGAGGAGGTGCCGGCCGTCCGAAGACCAATCGTAGGGTTGGAGCCACGTGAGTGACGGTCCGACCACAACGCGCTCCTCGCCGCCGTCGACTCGGATGGCCCGGACTTCCCACGACACGTTCCCGTTGAGCCAGCTGTAGGCGACATGCCGCCCGTCGCGGGAGACCGCCGAGAAGAGCGCCATCTGCTCCGACTCCGACCACGGCCCCTTGTCGGTGAGGTGCCTCGACGCTCCGGTGGCGAGGTCTCGGATGGCGAGGTCGCCGGTGGTCCAGTCGACGAACGAGAGGAAGGTCCCGTCCGGCGACGGCGAGCCCGTGAGATCGACCCCGGGCCCGGCCCACACGCGGCGGGTCACGATGCGGGAGGTGTCGATCTGTAGTACGGCTCCGGACGGGCTCGTGAGGCCCAGCTCCGAGCCGATGTACTCGCGTTGCGTCCAGCCCGCGATCAGGGCGATGGCAAGGGCGATCACTACAGCACTGAGCTTCATGGCAGACTCCTTCGTCATGGCGTGCGACCTCGCAGCCGACATGCGCCGTGTGCCGAGCGAAAGAGCGAAGGGTGTGCCACGCGTGTCGGTTCCCTCCATCTGCTACGACAGCAAGGAGTTGTCTCGAGTGGGGCCGCGTGATGCGGGCCCGAGCGCGTAACGGGGCGTGACGACGCGGCGACCGGACCGTTACGCGTCCGACTCCGGTGGACCGTGTCGGGGCAGACGCACCCGCATGGTCGTCCCGCCGGCCTTTCGGCTCTCGACCGAAACCTCGCCGCCGTGGGCCACGGCGATCCGTTGTGCCACTGCGAGGCCGAGGCCCGTGCCATCGGGTTTCGTCGAGAAGAAAGGCTCGAACAGCCGCTCCCGCGTCGCCGCCGAAATACCGAGGCCCGCATCCCACACCGACACCGTGATCGCGCCGTCATCCCGCGCGACGGCGACGCCAGCGCGCCCACCAGGCTCCAGCGCCTGGGCCGCATTCAGCAGGAGATTCAGGAACAACTGCTCCAGTGCCGCCGCGTCGCCGTGGACGGGCAGTACCGACACGCCATCCGGAAGCGGCTCGAGCGTCGCGCCGCGTGCGGCGAACTCCGGCTGCGCGCTCTCCATCGCCGCCGCAAGCGGGGTGCGCACATCGATGACGCGGCGCTCGATCTTGCCGCTCCGCGCGACACGAAGCGCGGCGGTCACCGTGGCGTCGAGCCGCTCGATGGAGCGCAGCGTCCGATCGATCAGCCTCCGTGCCTCCGAATCGGTGCTCTGCTCCTCCGCACGCTGGAGGTCCACCCGCACCGCGCTCAAAGGATTCCGAATCTCGTGGGCCAGTGAGGCGGCGAACTCCCCGACCGCCGCGAGCGATTCCCGCTGGGCCAGCCGGTGGAGCGTTTGCTTGAGGCTCTCGGTCATCTGGTTGAACGCGTGCGCCACGCGGCCGATCTCGTCACTGCCGTCTGCATTCACGCGACGCTCCAGGTCCCCTGCCGCCACCGCATCGGCGGCAACGGCGAGGCCCGAGAGCGACCGCGTCACCCGTTGCGTCAGCAGGGCTACGAGCGCGAGCACGGCCGTGGCCACCACTGCGAGGGCGATGGTACCCCGTCTCGCGGCTTCCCGAAACGGCTCGCTGAACGGACCCACCGGCGCCGCGAGCACCAACTCGAGCGGCGGCTCTTCGAGTCGCCGCCGAGCAGTGACCCACGTGTCGCCCATCCACGCGAAGCGCGATCGGGAGAACAACGTCTCTTCAATGGTGAGTGGGAGGAGCGCGGCTCCGGTCGCGGCTTCGAACACGCCCAGCACCGGACCGCCCACTCTGGACCACCCGGGGGCGCTGGGCAGGAGCGTGGCGAGGCGGACCCGCGCGTGGAGCGTGCCGAGCGGAGCGGACGAGCCGGGCGCGTGAACCACGAGTGGGATCGGCACGCTGCCCGCCGGCGGTGGTGGGGTGCCGCGCTC
>JBDHDN010000311.1:0-5060 GCA_039591485.1 Gemmatimonadota bacterium | reverse complement strand
CGTTCCTGACCGCGATGCCCGCGGCCTCGCTGCACGCGATCCGCGAGGGTTTCCGGGACGCCGGCGTCGAGCGCAACGGCGTGGTCCTCATCACGGAGCAGTTGATGGATGCCCACTCCCTGTTCCTCACGCCCAACACGGAGAGCGTCTACATCATGACCTGGCTCGACCTTGCGGACGGGCCGATGGTGGTGGAGAGCCCCCCGAACACCCTGGGCATGGTCAACGACTTCTTCTTCCGCTACGTGGCCGACCTCGGTAACGCGGGACCGGACCGGGGCCAGGGCGGCAGGTACCTGTTCCTACCGCCCGGCTGGGAGGGTGACGTTCCCGAAGGCTATTTCCCCTTCCGATCGCCCACGTACGGCAATGTGATGTTCTGGCGCGGCTTTCTCGTCGACGGGGATCCGGGGCCGGCCGTGCAGGCGGCCCGGGACATCGTCAAGATCTACCCGCTGGGAGCGTCGGCAGATGGTGCCGACATGGTGTTCCGCAACAGCTCCGGCAGGTCCTTCAATACGATCCACGCCAACGACATCCAATTCTACGACGAGGTAAGTGAGGTCATCGCCGAGGAGCCGGCGGCGGCGTTCAGTCCCGAGCTGCTCGGCCTGCTCGCCGCCATCGGCATCGAGACGGGCAAACCCTTCGCACCGGACGCGCGCATGCGGGCGATCCTCGAGGAGGCGGCCGCCGTGGGGAATGCTACCGCGCGGGCCATCTCGTTCCGCACCCGCGACCCGCGGGCGTTCTACTACGACGACTCGGCCTGGTTCACCGCGTTCGTCGGCGGCAGCCACGAGTTCCTTCGGCAGAGCGGGGCCCGCGACCTCGACGCGCGGACGATGTTCCACTACCCGTATACGGCGGTGACGCCGGCGATGGCCGTGAAGATCGTCGGCGCGGGCTCGCAGTACGCGGTCGCGGCCTTGGACGCGAACAGCAACTACCTGGACGGCTCGAAGACCTACGCGGTGACCCTGCCGGCCGGCATTCCGGCCCAGAACTTCTGGTCCTTCGTCAACTACGACCCGCAGACCCGTTCGCTGCTCCAGACGCCGACCACGGTGTTTCCGAGCGTCAGCAGCCAGAGCGGGACGGTGCAGGCGAACGCGGACGGCAGCACAACGATCTGGTTCGGCCCCGAACCGCCGGCGGGACAGGAGTCCAACTGGGCCCCGACAGTGCCGGGCAAAGGCTGGTTCACGGTCCTGCGCCTCTACGGCCCGCTGGAGCCATGGTTCGACAAGACCTGGAGGCCGGGCGAGATCGAGATCGTGAACTAGCCTGCGTTGGTGTCGAGCCTGCCGGTGCAGACTCGATGACGGCGTCTCGAGACACCTCGCGCGGATCGGGTCGGCAATAGCTCGATCCGCGCGGGGTTGCGCACACAGGTCCCTTGTCCGAAGTCACGCCCCCGCAACAGCGAGATCACGCCCGGCAGGCATTGTAACGCAGCACTGAGCCAATGGAGGCGGGATGCCGTTGCCGCGTGGGACGCGCGCGGCCGACGCAATCACCCACGGGGAGCACAAGGGTGGTGGTGCCGCGTGTGGAGTGCGGCGGGTCGTTCGCCGGGGGAAGGGGGGAGGAGGGCCGATGCTCGTGCCGGCTGGCGCGCTCCTCCTCGCCGCGTGCTTCCCGACCTTGCACACAGCCCGCGTCGACCCTGGCGTTCATCTGGACGCCGGCGTCGCGTACGTGAGCGACCAAGTGCGGAACGGCGAGCCGCAGGGGCCGGACTACATCGCGTACGTCGGGCCGTCACTCGGCATCGGCGATCGGGTGGAGCTTGGCCTCCCGGTCGGCATTTATCTCGAGGAGGGCTTCGCCAGCCTCGGCTCGGATGCGCTCGAGCGGTTCGGCACCTCGCCCCGCTCGCTCCTGGTGTTGCCGTACGCGAAGATCGCACTCTTGCCGTCCGAGAGCGACGACCATCTCGCGGCGGTCGTCCAGGGCATCTTTCCCCCGTTGCTCAACGCCGGGCTACGCTACGGGCGCGACCTCGGCTCGTGGGAGCCACACGTGGGCGCGTCGGTGATCTTCTCCGGTGGACCCGCCGGTGACGACCCGTTCATCACCCGCTACCAGGAGAAGGGACAGTTCCTGATGACGTTCGCGGCCGGAGCGTCGTGGAACACGCCCGGCCGGCCGACGGTCGAGGTCGGCATCCTCTTCAACCACTACGACGAAGGAGCGGTGTACGGCGACTTCGGGCAGCCCACCACGCCGCGGACGCTCGTCGATCTGTACATCGCTGGGCGAGTGCGGCTGTTCGGCAACTGATCGAAACGCCGTGAACGTCTCCCGCAACGCCTGCGGACGTCGACGTGACGTTTCGTATCGAGGATTCGAAGTTGCTGGCGGCGAGGACCTGACACGACGGCACACCGGCATCGACGGCGGGGGCCACGAGGTCGGTTCCTATCACCGGGTGCGCACTCAGTTTCCGGGAGTTGACCGTGCAGGCGGGAGGGAGAATCCACGAACCTGGATGTATTCGACATCGGCGTCGTCCTGCACCCGCCCGATCAACCGGTCACCCTGGATACGCGTGATCGCAAATCCGGCTTGGATGGTGGCCCGGCAGAGGAAGCGGCGGTCGCGGCCGAAGACCAACCACTCGCGCTCCGGCCCGGCACCCGGACGGGGATAACGCTGCACCCAGATCCGGTCGGCATCGTCGACCCGAAGGTCTGCCACCGCGGGGAATCGCTCGCTCACCGGGACCTCGTCGACGGACAGGAGGACTGCTCTCCGCCATTCGGGATTCTCCGACCGCGCGAGACGTTCCTCACGGTACCGGTCGATGTCCTGCGGCCGCACCGTGCGATCCTCGTCGGACCAACGCACGATCTCGACGACCCGCCCGTCCGCGTCCAGCGCCACCACCTCGGGGGCGTTTCCGGTCGCCACGAACACGTGATCGTCGGATGCCGCCATCGCGGTCCTGGCTTCGAAGAGCGTGCGGCCAGCCATGTAGTCCTCGGGCCGGCCAATCGGCCCGTATGTGCCGTACGGATACGCGCTCAACGTGTCGACGACATTGCCGGTACGGTCGTAGCGGATGTGGTACAGCGTCTGTGGAGCGAACCCCGGCGGCTCGATCACGACGTGGTGGTAGGCAACGTGAATGGAGGTGGCCACCGGCCCGAGGACGTCCGGTTCGTTCATGAGCCGCGGCACCATCCGAAACGATCGCTCGAAGTCGCCGTCCGGACCGAAGACCGAGAATCGCTGCAGCTCGTCGTCCCAGACGAGGAGCGAATCGCCATCCTCCCACGCGGCGCGCACACCTCGGAACTCGCCGGGTCCCTCACCCTCTCGGCCGACGGCGCCAGTGTAGCGCCCCTCCGCATCGTAGAACCGGAGCTCCGAGCTGCCTTGGTTCACGACGGCGATCCGACCGTCCGACAGCTGGAGGGCGTCGAACACGCGGTAGAGTTGGTACACGGGATCGCCCTGCACCACGCCGATATCGAGGGCGGGCGTGGTGGCGACGGCACAGGTGGGGAGATCTGCTCCATCGGGCCAGAGGGTTTGTACGATCCGCACGCCCGCGGAATCGCGGACGACAAAGGCCTCAGACGGTTGGGCGCCGCCGCAGGCTGACAGGTACGCGCATGCGAGTGCGAGCTGGATCCACGGCGGAAGTCCGAGTCGCGTCACACACCCTCCCGTTCGATGTCATAGACGACCAAACGCTCCACATCCATCTCGTCGGCCTCGATGGCGACGATCCTCGACCCGAGCACGGCGACGGGGAAGGGGGCATCGTCCGGCAGTGTCCCGAGATAGGACCCGTCGCCACCGAACACGTCGATCGGTCGCGGCCCATCCAACGCATTCGCCCGACGCACCCACAACGTGCCGTCCGGGCCCTCGGCGAGATCGTCGATGACGGGAATCACGTCTTCGATTCCCCGTTGCTCCACCACCTCCCGCGCGTCACACGTGCGCACTCCGCCCGTGGTCTGCACCTTCATGCCGTCACCGACATGTGCGGCGGCGATCTCCGGTGTCGCCCCCAACGGTGTGATCGTGCGGCGGAGCATCCGGACCGGGGTCCGGTCACGATAGACGGTGATATCGTATTCCGCCACGGCCGTCACCGCGACGGACGCCTGTACGGGGGTCCAGCGCAGGCCGGGTCGAAACACCGGTCCTATCCCCATGATCCGCATCCCGCAGCTCGCGAGATCCACGACGCCCCCGGCCGGCCGCTCGATATGGACGATCGCGGCCGTGTCCGATCCCGTGATCGCGATGAGCTCATCGGTGTGAATGCCGCGCTCGCTGTCCAGCTCGTCGGCCGACAGGACGAGCGACTGGCCGACGCGCCGGATCAGCCCGCCACCGTAGCCGGCAACAAGGCGTTCCTCGTCCAAGATGGCACCGTCCGGGCCGAAGCGAACGAAACCGCGTTTGGAGATGTCGAACACCCCAACCGTACCGTCCGGGGACACCAGGATGGCGAAGGGGAAGCGCGTCTCCCCGGGACCACCTCCCTCGCCTCCCATGGACCGCACGTAGCGGCCGTCGGCATCGTAGACGAGCACCCGATACGCGTCCCGATCCAGTACGTACAGGCGGCCTCGGCCGTCAACCCCGACCGTCGTGGGATCGACGGCATAGAACGACTCCTCGGTGTCGTCACCGCCGATCGCAAATGCCGGAGTGAAGGACCAGTCCAGTGGGATGTCGTCGCCGGCGTACGTGACGATCTCGACTCCGGCCGAGTCGGTTCGCTGAAGGGCCGAGGAAGGCCCCGAGCCGGTGCAGGCCGGTATGAGGAGGCCCAGCAGGGCGCCGCCGCACAGGGTTCGCGCGGTCGTGGAGAACATCGGACAGCCTCACGTGACGGTGAAGAGGAACGTGACGTCTCTCATGATACGTGAGGGCGTGCGGGGGTTGCACCCAAGGGCCAGCGGAGGGCGCTATTCCTCCTTGACCACTACCCAGCTGCCCGGCCTCTTGGCAGGCACCACGTGCCAGTCCTCGGCCAGCTCGAGCCGCCACCCTTCCCCCTCCAGCGGGGGTTCGGCGGCGTCCGCCGGCGC
>JBDHDN010000310.1:0-5071 GCA_039591485.1 Gemmatimonadota bacterium | reverse complement strand
CGCCGGGTCATGCCCATCGGCAGCCCCTCAGGTCCCCGGAGCCCACGCTCCGGCCGACCGCTGGATTCTGCACTGTCGCTGGGAGATTCCGCTATGACCGACATCGATGCCTACGTCGCCACGCACGGCGACCGCATGCTGGACGAGCTGAAGGATCTGCTCCGGATTCCCAGCGTGTCCACCTCACCAGACCACGCAGGAGAGTGCCGCCGGGCGGCCGACTGGGTCGCCGAGCACCTCCGGTCCCTTGGCTGCCGCAGCGTCGACATGCTCGGCAGTGACACGCACCCGGTGATCCACGCGGAGGGGCCATCGGTGCCGGGCAAGCCGACGGTGGTCGTGTACGGTCACTACGACGTGCAACCCGCCGAGCCGCTCGAGTTGTGGGACTCGCCCCCCTACGAGCCCCAGGTGCGCGACGGCAACCTGTACGCCCGGGGCAGTACCGACGACAAGGGGCAGTTCTTCTCTATCGTCAAGGCGTTCGAGGCCGTCATGCAGGACGGGAAGCCGCCGGTCAACGTGCGCTTCCTGATCGAGGGTCAGGAGGAGTCGGGCAGTGAGGTGCTGTTCGACTTGCTCGCGGAGCGTCCGGAGCTGGTCGAGGCGGATGCCGCCCTGGTCGCCGACACCCAGTACTATGCGCCGGGCATCCCGGCGCTCGAGGTAGGGCTGCGTGGGATCTGCTATGGGGAGATCACGGTCCGCACGCTCGACGGCGATCTCCACTCCGGTCTGTACGGCGGTGCGGCGCCCAACGCGCACGAGGCGCTCGTGCATCTGCTGGCGCGGCTCAAGGCGCCGAGCGGTCGCATCAACATCCCCGGCTTGTACGATACCGTGCAGCGTCCCGCCAAGGCCGAGCGGGAGGCGTGGAAGAAGCTTCCGTTCAGCGAGCGGACGTTCATGCGGAAGGAGGTCGGGGCGAAGGCGCTGACCGGGTTGTCACGCTATTCGGTGTTCGAGCGGCTGTGGGGTCTCCCCACGTTCGAGATCCACGGCATCATGGGCGGGTTCACCGCACCCGGGGCCAAGACCGTCATCCCGGCCGAAGCGACGGCAAAGGTCAGCTTGCGTCTGGTGCCGAACCAGAAGTTGAAGACGGTCGAACGGCAGCTCAAGAAGGCCGTCAAGGAGTTCGCGCCGCCATATGCCGACGTATCGGTGAGCTTCATCCACGGTGCCGACCCGGTGCTCGTCGACATCGAGCATCCGGCGTTCGGCGTGATCGACCGGGCGTTCGAGGAGGTAGAAGGACGCGGGATCGTGTTCACCCGCTCCGGCGGATCGATCCCGATCGTGCCGGCGCTCGCGAAGAAGGGCGCGGCGGCCCTGCTGGCCGGCATCGGCCTTCCCGACGACCGACTGCACGCGCCGAACGAGAAGCTGGGCGTCGATCAGTTCTTCAAGGGCGTTCGCGTGTTCTCGCGCTTCTTCCAGAAGATGGGCGCGTAGAGCTCGGCGGCGCTGGAGCCTGTGCGGCCCGGCCCCGCACCCCACGCTCACGCGCTCCGGTTGAAGCTACGTCCTCTGGCCTGTCGCGGCGCGTCCGGGAGGCGGCGGGCTACCGTCCGTGCGCATTGTTCCACGTGAGATGCAGAATCTCATCACCGTTCTCGAGCGTCCGTCCAGTGGGCCGCCATCCGAGTGCGCGGTAAAACCGATATGCTCGAATGCGAGGGTCGGGCGAAGCTGCCAGCCACGGCTCCTGGCAGCCACTCGACCGAATCGACTCGACAACGTGCGATAGGAGCCGTGTGCCGATTCCGTTGCCTTCGTAATCCGGCAGCACCGCCAGCACGCGCACTTCGCCGGTGGTCGTGTCTCCAGTGCAGAAGCCAACAAGCGCTGAATGGTGGAAGCACCCCCAGCCTTTCATTCTTCCGCTTGCCATGTCTGCAGCAGTCGACGCAGAAGTGATACCGTACGTCGCGAGCTGTTCCTGCGAAATCGGGTTCTGACGCGTGCGGGCGCGCACCGCGAACATGTCCTCGATGTCGCCAACCTGCGTCTCTCGGAACGTGAGATTCATTCTCAGGCCGAACGGTGCGCGTTTGAGCTGCGAGCGAGCAGCTCGCCGGGCCCGCCTATCGGTGAACGTCCTCGTTTCAACACCAGGCGCTCAGTCACTCGACATCTTCCGGTGCTGTTCCAAGATCCGCACGATCCGCACCCGCGTGCGCCGATGGTGCAGAATCGGATAGACGTTCAGCGCCAGATTGACCACGGAGTTCTCGAACGCAAGGTCCCACCGGCCGAGCATCGCCCGATGCACCGCTAACACGACCAATGCCACGACAAACGGGAGGTGCAACGCTTCGAACACGCAGGTTCGATAGTAGAAGGCCCGCGCACCGCCAACCGAGGTGCCTGCCAGGGTATACGGCGCCATGCGCGCTCCCGTCAGGCGACGGATGAAGACTCCGCCCGTGGGAATCACGGCCCCGAACAGGTGGACGCCAAGGAACCGGAACCACTGACCGCGGCGCCACCGCTCGAGGCGGTTGGGATAGAAGTACCGACACCACCAACGCCGCCGCCGGCTGCCGGCTGGTGCGATGCGCTCGAATGCGCGGTACAGCCAAGCCCACCCATCCCGGGGCGGGAATGGCCCTGCGACCACGTCATCGAGCACCGGTCGCAGTGGTGGTTCGCGGCCACCTACCGCGCGCACCCGCGCATCAGCTGCGGGCGACCCAGCAGCCACGGTCACCGGCAACCGAGGGTACCGTCATGTCTTCCTTGCGCTCATATCGATCGATTCCGGTCTCTCGGGTACCGCGCCGCCGCAGCCGCATGCGACTGATGGGCGGCGGCGCTCCGTAATGACAACAGTTCCCGACCGCGGGCCGGCGAGATGCCGAGGTAACGGTGCCCTCGGTCAGGTCCGACTACGAACGGACGTGTTGGTTGAAGAACGCGATCGTTCGCTCCCAGGCCAGCCTGGCCGCCTCCTCATCGTACCGTGGCGTCGTGTCGTTGTTGAACCCGTGCTGCGTGCCGGGATAGAGGTAGCGCTGATAGTCGACTCCCGCCGCCTGCAGTGCGCTCTCGTAGTCGGGCCAGCTCGCGTTGATCCGCGGGTCGTTCTCAGCAGACTGCACCAGCAGGGGGCAGCGGATCTTGGGCACGTCTTCCAGGTTGGGTGCCGACCCGTAGAACGCCACCCCGGCCATCAGGTCCGCTCCCAACCGAGTCGCGAGATAGTTCACCATGCCGCCGCCGTAGCAGAATCCCACCGCACCGATCCGGCCGGTGCACTCCGGCCGTTGCCGCAGGAAGGTGACGGCCGCGACGAAGTCCTCCCGCGTCTTCGCCTGGTCGAGCTGCCGGAACAGCTGCCGGGCGTCGTCCTCCGTACCCGGGTAGCCACCGAGCGGAAAGAGCGCGTCCGGCGCGAACGCCACGAAGTTGTCGAGGGCGAGCCGCCGGGTGATGTCCTCGATGTGCGGGTTGAGGCCCCGGTTCTCGTGAATGACCAGGATGCCCGGAAACGGGCCGGCGGCGCCGACAGGTTTGACGACGTACCCTCGCCCGCGCCCGTAGCCGTCCGGCGAATCGAACTCAACGTATTCCTGCTCGATCCGGGCATCGTCCGGGCTCACGACCTGGGCCTCGAGGAACTTCGGGCTCAGCTGATCCAGCAGCATCGCGGCAGTGACGCCGCCCACGGCGAACTTGGCCGCCCTGTCCAAGAAGGCCCGGCGATCGATGTCCCCGTGGACGTAGGCGTCGAACAGAATCAGGAGTTCCTGGTCGAAGTCGTGTGCGGTCTTTCGGGTCATGGGTCGCTCCTCGGAGGACGGCGCAATCGGGTGACGTGCCAAGATACCTCGCCTTCGTCCCGGACGTGCGGGAAGGCGGGGACTCCTGGCTTGGTCCGACTAACGGTTGATGTGACGACTAGAGCTTGTGACGGTCCGCTACGGCGACCCCTCCAGTATCGCAAGCGGTCAGGCAGCAGGGGTAGATCCCGGTTCCTAGGGCGCGGAGGTCCTCGTCACGTGGTTGGCCACGGCTTGCCAGCGTCCATCCCGCTCCACAAACACATGCGTCCATCGGAACGCGCCAACGACCGGTTGGCCTCGAGACTCCCCTTGTGCGTGTCCCCCGTGCGTGAGCACGGCAACACGCCCGTAGATCCGAACATCAAGACCTTCCGTGGTCAGCATGGAGACGCGTCGGTCCCCCGTGCCGAAATCGGCAAGGTAGTCCGCCTTGCTCTGCATCTGCCCGGACGCAGTCGTGCCGACATAGTCGTCCGCGATGATCGTGTCCAGCGCTGCCACGTCACCCTGTTGCACCGCGCGAGCCCACTGGTCCTCGAGGTCAATCAGGATGCCGTCCGGGTCGCCGCTCGGAGCGAGGGAGCAAGCGGTAACGAAGAGCAGGCAGGCCAGAGCAGGCACGACCTTCACCATGTTCCCACCTCCGGGGGTGTAACAAGCGGCAGCATGTCCTACCCTGAGTGCCAGCGGTGCGACCGAATGGTCAGCGCATGACCCGCGGGCGATCAGTCTCGCAGGCTGCGCGCGTCTCAGTGAAGGTACTCGTATCAACGCCAAGCGCGCAGTCAGTCCGCTTCCTCGAAAGCGTACGCGCTCGGCTGGTCCATCCGCGTGTTCGGCTGCCCGCGGCCCACGCCAGACGGCATGAGGACTTCCTATCGGGCACTGCGGCGCCTCGGCAATCAGTTGCTCAGATGTGCCAGGAAGTGCTCCGCCACCGCATCCCAGTAGTACCGCCCAAGCGGGGTACCGGGCGAGGTGCCGTGGCCCATCCCAGGTATCAGACGGAAGGCGTATTGCTTGTCGGCTTTCACCAGGGCATCCATCAGGGGCATCATGGTGTACAGCGGTCCCTGGAAATCCTCGGTGCCGACAATCAAGAGCAGCCGTCCCTCGAGGTTCCCGGCCATCGACGAATTCGATCGGAATGGCGACTCCGCCGACCCCAGGACGGATCCTACGTTCTCAGCTCCGGGGAGCCCCTGTCGGTCCGGCGCCGCTCCGCACACGCCGACCGTGAAGAACTCCGGCGCCATCAGCATCGCCCGGGCACACTGGTATCC
>JBDHDN010000309.1:0-5073 GCA_039591485.1 Gemmatimonadota bacterium | reverse complement strand
GGTCGACCCCGTCCGCGCTCCGATTCCATCGCGGTTCAGCGAGCGCATCGCCTTTGCGCACTTCTACGAGACCCTGATTCGGGTCGACTGCAATGGAGAGATTGCTCCGGGCCTGGCCGTTGAATGGCGCAGGGAGGGTGATGGCCGCCGGTGGCGGTTCGCGTTGAGGCCGGATGCCGTCTTCTCCGACGGCACACCGGTGACCGCGGCCGCCGTGGTGGCGAGTTGGTCACGTGAGGCGAGGCGTCGGCCTCAACCGTGGGGGGGGACGCTCGATGAGTCCGTGATGGTGCTCGGGGATCGCGCCCTGGCCGTGACGCTCGATCGACCGTACGGGACCGTACCGCTGATTCTCGCACATCAGGGTCTCGCCGTGAGCGGTCCGACAACGGACACCTCACGGTGGCCGTTCGGCTCGGGATCCCTCGCGCCGACCAACGCCGACGCTGGAAGCGTCGCCGCGCGTGTTGCGGGCGCGATGGGACGCGATGCGATCGGAACGCTGCTGATGCGTTGGGCCGGGCCGGATCCCCGCGATGCGATCGATGCAGGCTTCGACGTGCTCGTGACTCGCACGCCGGCGATATCCGCCTACGCCCGTGCCGCAGGCACGACACGGGTCGTGCCGTTGCCGTGGGATCGCGTGTACGTTCTCCTCGCTCCCGTGCTGCAGGAGCAAGCCGGTGCGCGAGCGACGCTCCGTCTGGAGGAAGACTTCACCGCGGCGGCAGCAGGCTCCGATGCACGCGGTGCCGCCGGGCCGTACTGGTGGGACAGTGTGGACTGCCCATTGCCAACCGCCAGGAAGGGGGCGGACCCGGATCCGGCGAGGCGGATCGTTTACCGCAGTGGCGATGCGACTGCCCGCGGTCTCGCCGAACGGGTCGTCGCGCTGATGGCAACGGGGCGGCTACCACCGGTGCTCGGGCTGGCTGGCTCCGGTGTTCGGCTGGTGGCGGTGGGACTCGACGGTGAGTCATTCGCCGAGGCACTTCGGATCGGTGCGGACGCCGGCTACGTGATCTCGACTGAACGAACGGTGCTCGACCGCTGCACAGCCGCGCGGGAGGGCCTGGCAGCGGCACCGTGGCCGGCAGCGGTAGTGCCGCTCGTGGATACGCGGGCGCACCTCGTCGTGCGCCAAGGTCGGGGCAGCGTTCGATTGGCGTGGGACGGTACGCCGGTCCTCGCTGCTGCGGAGCCGGCACCGTGAAGTTCCGCGTTCGGATCCTGCTCGGGCTGCTCGGCGTCGCCGTTATTCCCCTTGCCGGGATCGGGGTGGCCGTACGGTCACGGGTGGGTGATGCCATCGCCCTGCAATACGAGCAACGCGTGACGGCCCTCGTGACGGTGATTCGGCACGATATCGAGCGGCAGAACCGGCGCATCGCCGAGCGGCTCGATGCCGTGACCGAAACGCTCGCCGGGGACAACCGGTTTCGCCAGGGGCTTCGTCAGGGCCCGATGGAAGATCCGTACGTGCTCGACTACGCCGAGATGGCCATGCGCCAGAGCGGCCTGGATCTGCTGCAGGTCCAGACCGCCGAGGGGCGCATTCTGAGCTCGGGTCACTTCCGCAACGAGTACGACCTGCTCGAGCCCGCGCTACCGACCTTGCTGGCTCGCGTCGCAGGTGGGCTCGCCATTGTCACGGCACGTCGCCCGGAGGCGACGTTCCTCGCCCTGGCACGCGTCGACTCCGTGCGGGTGGGTACGCGCATGCTGTGGGTCGTGGGTGGCATCGAGGTCGATCGCCAATTCCTCGACGGACTCGGAGCCGGTGATGCCATCTCGGTGACAATCCTCTTGCCCGACGGCGGGGTGGGGGACGCCACCACGTCATCGCCCGACACGGCCGTGGTACGGCGGTCCACGGTGCCCTTCGTACGCTCGGCAATAGGTGGGGAGGGAGAGGTCGGCACAGCCGGAATCGTGGTCTCGCATTCGCTCGCACCGCTACAGGCGGTGCGCCGCTCGCTCGATATCTGGTTTGTCGTGGCACTCGGGGGAGCCGCGCTGGTTGCGGTCATTACGGCTGCTGGGCTGTCGCGCCGCATCAGCCGGCCACTCGCGACGCTCGCCGAGCAGTCGGCACGCATCGATTTGGAGCGCCTCGACGTCACGTTCGCCACGGATCGCTCGGACGAGGTGGGTGCGCTCGCCCGTGTGCTCGATGCGATGGCCGCCCGGCTTCGCGCGAGCGTCCGGACCCTGCGGGATGTGGAGCGCCGCGCCGCGGTTGGCGACCTGGCTAGGCAGGTCAATCACGACATCAAGAACGGTCTCGTTCCCATCCGAAACGTCTTTCGGCACCTCAGCGACGTCGCTCGGACGGATCCGGATCGTCTCGCGGAGATCCTGCGAGAACGGGAGAGCACGGTGCAGTCGGCCGTCGAGTATCTCGAGCGGCTCTCGACGACGTACGCGTCGCTGTACCCGACAGTCGAGCCGGCCCTGCTCGATGCGAGCGCCGCAGTCGGAGTTGCGCTCCGGAGCAGCGTGGTTCCGGATCAGGTCGTGCTGGAGGTGGTGCTGGCCCACCGACTGCCACCGATTCGGTCGGACGAGGTCGCGTTGCGGCGCATCCTCGAGAATCTCGTCACCAACGCCATCGACAGCCTGCCTCCCGAGGGCGGCCGCGTTCGGATAGGCACCGAGCTGGTGAGTGACGCCCGGGGCCACTCGGTCGTTCGGCTCGTGATCGCGGACACGGGGCGGGGAATGACCGCGGAGGAGCTCGATCGGGCCTTCACGGACTTCTACACCACCAAGGATCGGGGAACCGGGCTCGGACTTTCCATCGTACGCAGGCTCGTGAACGATCTCGGCGGAACACTGAGGGTGCAGACCGCACCTGGCGAGGGGACGGAGTTTGTCATCGACTTTCCAGTGGAGGGGGGGGACGCATGACGCTGGTGCTCGTCGTGGACGATGTAGCGCCGGTGGCCGAGCAGTACGCCTACGATCTGCGGCGCATTGGAGGCTACGAGACGGTGACGGCGGCCAACGGACGAGAGGCCCTCGACGTGCTCGCAACGGAGCCGGTCGACTGCATGATCCTCGACCTCGAGATGCCGCTAATGGACGGGTTCGACGTGTTGCGCGAGCTCGGGACACGCGGCATCCGGCTGCCCGTGATCGTCTATACCGGGACAGGAAGCTACGAGCGATGTGTGCGGGCGGTACGGCTCGGAGCCGAGAGCTTCATCGACAAGGCGGAGCCGGTAGAGCGCGTCGTGCACGCGATCGGGCAGGCACTCGAGCGTCACCGCCTCGAGCGGGAGGTGGTTCAGCTTCGCCGCGACCTCGGCACGTCGAGTCAGATCATCGGCGAGAGCCGGCCGATGCGGGAACTGCATGAGGCAATTGCGCGTATCGCTTCCGTGCCCAGCCCGGTGCTGATCGCCGGGGAGAGTGGATCCGGCAAGGAGGTGGTCGCACGAGAGCTGCACAGGCTGGGGCCAGGCGAGCGCGCGCCCTTCGTGGCCATCAACAGTGCCGCGCTGCCGGAGCACCTCGTGGAGAGTGAGCTGTTCGGGCACGAGCGCGGGGCGTTTACGGGGGCGACCGCGACGCGGAAGGGGGCGTTCGAGGCGGCGTCTGGTGGTACCCTCTTTCTGGATGAGGTCGGTGAGCTTGCACCCGGGACGCAGGCGAAGTTGCTGCGGGTGCTCGAACAACGAGAGATCATACGAGTGGGAGGCACACGGACGATCACCGTGAATGCGCGCGTGCTGGCCGCCACCAACCGCGATCTCGAGCAGGATGTGCGCGAGGCACGGTTCCGGGAGGATCTCTACTACCGGCTCAACGTACTCGTGCTGGAGGTTCCGCCCCTGCGCGACCGGCTGTCCGATCTCCCGGCTTTGGTGACGCACTTGCTCGAGGTCACATGTCGCCGCTACGGTGTGCGCACCAAACAGGTGAGCCCAGACGTCCTCGATGCGCTGATGACGTACGACTGGCGACGGAACAACGTTCGGGAGTTGCGGAACGCCGTCGAGCGGATGGTGATCGCGGCGCCGGCGGGAATGATCGAGTCCATCCACGTCCCCGCCGAGCTTCGGGCGGCGGCAGGAGGAGGTGCTGCATCGGGGAGGGCCCGGACCTTCCAGGAGCAGAAGGCCGAGGCTGAACGCCGGATCGTGCTCCTCGCCCTCGAGGGTAATGGGTGGCAGATCTCGCGTACGGCGGAACAGCTCGGTCTCGCGGACCACGCGAGTCTGCTCAAGATCATGCGGCGACTCGGCATCGAGAAGCCGTCGTGATGTCTGTGCCGCGTCGTGTCCATCCGGACACATCGAGGCGCTTCTGAGCGTGTCCGCACGGACACGCTGGACCAGAATCCGCTGTTCACATCGCTCGGGTTTCCCATCGTAAGATACTCCAATACAATGTCTTAGCCAATCGCTGCTCGTCGTCGCCGGCGGCGGTCCAGTGCGTGCCCTTCTCTCAGCCGGAGGCAACCCGGAACGGCGCGGAAAGCGCCTCAAGAGAGGAGGGCACCATGCTGACAATCAGGCTGGACCGCGAGCGGCTGAGCCGGCGGCTTGGGGACGCCGCCGTCATCGGCGCGTTGACGTTGGCCTATCTGCTGAGCGGATGCGGTGGCTCGGACGGCAACCAGCGAGGGACAAGAGTAGCCGAAGCGCAGCCGGTGCCGCCTCCGGTGACTGTGACGGCGGCACCCGGCAATCTGCGGGAGCCGGCACCGACCCCGGAGGAACCGGCCGTAACGACCCCGGTGAGCTACGAGGATGCGGAGGCGGCCTTTCGCGAGCGGGAGTTCGACAAGGCTGTCACCCTCTTCACGTCGTACGTCGATGACAGACCCGAGAACGCTTGGGGGCACTTCATGCTGGGGCTGTCGGCCTGGAAGGCCGGCGATCCTGCCACAGCGGAGTCTGCCTTCGAGGCGGCCCTCGAACGGGATCCACAGCACGTGAAGAGCCTCCTGGGGCTGAGCAGAGTGCTCATCGAGACAGGACGCCCCGAGGAGGCCATGGAGGAGATCGAGCTGGCAGTGATGATCGATTCATCGGCGCAGGTCTTCCGGCTCAGGGGTCGCGCCTT
>JBDHDN010000308.1:0-5080 GCA_039591485.1 Gemmatimonadota bacterium | reverse complement strand
CTTCCGCCAGTTGGACAAGGCCCGCGCGTACGTGCTCTACTGCCCGTTCGGTGTCCAGTCGGCCTACCTCGCCGAGGTCATGCAACGAGAGGGGTACGAAGCCTACTCGTTCAAGGGAGGCACCCGCGCACTGAGAGCATACGCCGGGGAGCGGGCAAGGTCGGGATAGGCGGCGAGCCTGGTCGAGTGTCCGGGGTCGACGCGGGGCACACCCGGTTCCGTAGGAATGCGAACGCTCGGACCCCCGCACGTTGAGGGGTGCGCGTCGTATCAGGGGGCAATGGAACCGGCAATGTGGCGGGCCGATCAGGTGCCAAAACGGCCGTTTGGCCCTTCCTCCGGTCTCCCGTTCACCCGTGTCGCGCTCTGCTTCCCGGGAAGAAAGACGTGGAAGATGCTCCCGCCGCCGCGCCGGCTCTCGACGTCCACCGTACCGCCGTGGGCTTCGACGAGCTGGCGGACGATGGCGAGTCCGAGCCCGACGCCATCACTCCGCCGCCCATTCCGCACGCGGTAGTACTTCCCAAAGACGAACGGCAGTTCATCCTCCGGAATCCCGACCCCGGAGTCGATCACGGCGACGTGGAGTGCCGAAGAACGTTCCCGCTCTCCCCACACCTTGACCGAAACCGCCCCACCCTGGGGCGTGAACTTGAATGCGTTGGAGAGCAGATTCCCGAGGATCTCGTTGTGCAAGCACTGGGGATCGACCTCCACGAAGGCCGGCGCGCTATGGTCGACGGTCACGGTGAAGGTGATGCCCTTCCGACGGGCTTGGGGCTCGAAGGCGCTGCGCACCCATCCGAAGGTGGGGACGACGGGAACGGGCTCGAGCTGGATGGGAAACGACCCGGCTTCGAGACGACCGACCTCGAGCATCCGGTCGACCCGCTCCGTCAGCAGGCGCACGTGCTCCCGGATCATCCCCAGCTGCGTCCGCTGCGGTCGATCGAGTCTCTCACCGGCCTCCTCCTCGATCAACTCGGCACACCCGCCGATCGTATTCAGTGGGGCCTTGATGTCGTGGCTCATCATGTTGAGGAACTCGCCCCGGATGCGCTCGAGATCCGCGAGCTGCTCGCTCATCGCACGGAACGAGCGGCTCAGCTCGCCGATCTCGTCCTTGCGCTGGTAGGGCAGGTCCGGCGGGGCCACAAACACTCCGCGCGCCACCGCCCCCATGCTGGTTCGCAGCTGACCCACCGGGCGGGTGAGCGCGACGGTGGTCCAGACCGCCACCGCGCCGCCCAGCAGAACGGCCACCAAGGTTGCGATGAACGCGGTTCGACTGGCGCTGTCACTTATCCGTTGCGCCTCGGCGGCGGCGTGCGTACTCGACCGGCTGATATCATCGGCGATGGGGTCGAGGGTCGCACGTGCCTCCGTCAGGACCGGTCGCACGGTCGTGCGAACGAGTTCGGTGGCGGCCGTGGTGCGGCGCGCCTCGACGAGGCCCTCGAGACGGACGGTGAGTGCCGCAAGGGAGTCCAGCCAGCGGGCGGGTAGGCTGTGCTCCGTTCCGTTCCCGGCAACGGCCAGGCGCCGGGCACCCTCGCGGCCGCGCTCGAGCGCGTTGCGCATGCCCGCACGGAACAGCGGGTCGGGTGCGATGACGTAGCTGCGGACCTGCCGGTCATACTCGATCAGTCCGGCCCGCAGGTCGCCCAGCGCGGCAAGCGGTTCCGACTGCATCGTGCGTAGCGTCACCGCGATCTCCCTGAGTTCCGCGAGACGGTGTACGCCATACGCCAGCGGCGCGCCGAGCAGCAAGGTGACCGCGCCGAAGGCCAGCAGCAGACGGGTGCGTATGGGCATGGGCGGGGCTCAGTCGGGCTCGAGCGTCCTGCGGATGCGCGCGAGCTCCTGTTCCAGGGCGCGCAGCCGCAGAGCCATCGCGGAAGTCGTGAGAGCCGGGAGTGGAGCGAGCGGAGCGTCGTCGAGGAGCTCGGGCCCGGGGTTCGCCCCGTAATCGAGCGCCAGCACGAACAGCGTCCGTGCAATCGCGGCTCCCCAGTCGTCGTCACCGGTCGGCCGGTAGCCGGCCGCCAGACTGGCGGCGAGCTCGGGATCGCGATCGGGATTGCGGGGATCGAGGGCGACGGCGGCGCCCAGGAGTCGCGCCCGCCGCTCCAGATCACCCCCCGGCGCCGCATCGACGAGAATCCTGATATGGTGCAGGGCAGCGGCCGGCTGATGGCGGGCCAGAGCTTCGCTGGCCATCGCGAGATGGTCAGCGGGGTTCGGCTCCGTGCGGATCACGCCCCCCGCGCATCCGAACGAGGCCAGGATGGCTGCGAAGCAGATGGCGCGCCTCATCGCACAGGCCTCTGCGACTCGGTGGCGAGCGCGAGTATGCCCTCCTCGAGCTGGCCGCTGCGGGCGAGATCGAGGAACCCGGCTACGACGGCTGGATCGAGGTGCGAACCTGCCAGCTGCTCGATCTCGGCGACCGCGGCCTCACGCGCCCACGCGCGCTTGTACGGCCGGTCGTGCGTGAGCGCATCGAACACATCGGCGACAGCGACCAGGCGTCCGGGAAGTGGAATGGCCTCTCTGCTGAGCCCCGCCGGGTAGCCCGACCCGTCCCACCACTCATGATGGGTGAGGGCGATGTCGCGTCCCACCTGAAGTAATGGGACCCGGCTCCCCGACAGGATTTCCGCGCCGATCACCGTGTGCCGCTGCATGAGCTTCGTCTCGTCGAGATCGAGCGGGCCATCCTTCAGCAGCACCCGGTCGGGGATCCCGATCTTGCCGATGTCGTGCAGAGGGGCGGCGCGGCGGATCAACTCCACCTCGTCGGGCTCGATCCCGAGGCACTCCGCCACGAGTGCCGCGATGCGCGAGACACGCTGTGTATGCAGACCGGTGTCGTCGTCACGAAACTCCGCGGCGCGAGCAAGCCGCTCGAGGATCTCCAGGCGCGCCTCGTCCAGTTCCTCGGTGCGTGCCGTCAGCTCGGCCGTACGCTCGCGCACTCGCGATTCGAGCATACGGTTGTGGTCGCGGAGCGAGCGATGCAGGAACCGGGTGTGCAGCAGGTTGTGAATGCGCAGGCGCGCTTCCACCGGACTGAACGGCTTCGTGAGGAAATCACTTGCGCCGCCCGACAGGGCTCGTCGCCGTGTCTGTGAGCTGCCGTCGGAGGTGAGCACCAGTACAGGAACGTAGTCGCCGTCGGGGATCTCCATCCGCAACCGTTCCAGTACCTCATGCCCGTCGAGGTGGGGCATCTTGATATCGAGCAGCACGAGGTCGGGCCGCCGCTCGCGGAACAGAGGTAGGGCCTCCCGCGCGTCCGTCGTACTGATCAGCTGCCCGTACCCCTCCGGCTCGAGGATCTGCTCGAGCATGCGGACGTTCATTGCCTCGTCGTCGACGATGAGGATGCGAGCGTCCTGGAGCGATTGGTCGTGTTCAGCCACGGCCCCTCCGCATGGAGGTCGGGACGACGAGAAGAACTTGGGACAACCCGTCCCACCGCGCATCAAGCGTGCCCCGCGAGCCCGGTGCTGTGACGGATATCACAGTCGGTGGCGGCTTGGGAATGGCGGGGCGGCGGCCGAACACCTCTCACGTGCCAATTTCACAGCCACAGGGCCGGATGGGCGGCGATACGCAGCTCGGTGATGATTGAAGATATTGCCAATCGGCATTCGGCAGTCGAGTCACCCCGTACAATAATCGATCCGCCTAGCTACCTCCCGGTCTCCCTGCTTTCCTCTCGGACTTCATCGTCCCGCAGCCTCTGGTCTCCCTCTGGCCATCAACGTATGATGCCTCGAACTGCCGAGGCGCTCACGCCGTCGAAAGGATACCCGTAATGACCGGCTCCCCGAACGGAGCGAGGCGCAAACCGCCGCCACCGACCGCGTTCCGCTGGTCGGTACTGGTGATCATCTCCTTGGCGATGTTCGGCAACTACTACGTATACGACTCGATTGCGCCCATCGCCGACATTCTCAAGGCGGACCTCGGCTTCTCCGATGAGAACATCGGGCAGCTGTATTCGGTATACAGCATCGCGGCGGTCATCATCCTCCTGATCGGTGGGGTGATCATCGACCGGTTCGGCACAGCGGCCGCTACGATCCTGTTCGGCGCGGTGTGCACCGTGGCCGGGATCGTCAACGCCGTGTCGCCCGAGCTGACAACGATGCTGGTCGCGCGCTTCCTGCTGGGCATCGGCTCCGAGCCGCTCATCGTGGCGGTCACGACGGCCCTCGCCAAGTGGTTCAAGGGGAAGGAGTTGAGCTTCGCCTTCGGGCTCAACCTGACCATTGCGCGACTGGGTTCCGTCGCAGCCGACAACTCACCGACCTGGGCAGGCTTCGCGTACACCGGATGGCAGGGACCGCTGTGGGTGGCAGCGCTGCTCGGGCTGCTGTGTCTGATCTCGCCCCTCGGCTACGGCGCACTCGAAGGTGTGGCGAAACGCCGCTTTCATCTCGGGGAGGCGGGCGAACGCGACCGGTTCGTGCTCGGTGATCTGTTCCGGTTCGGCAAGTCCTTCTGGCTCGTCGTGGCACTGTGCGTGACTTTCTACTCGGCGATTTTCCCGTTCCGCAGCTTTGCGATCAAGTTCTTCATCGAGGGCCACGGCATGTCCCGCGAGGCCGCGGGGGCGGTGAACAGCATCCTGCCGCTCTCGGCCATGATCGCGACGCCGCTGTTCGGCCTCCTCGTGGACAAAGTCGGCAACCGCGCACTGTTCATGGCGGTGGGCTCGTTCCTGATCATGCCGGTCTACGTGATGATGGCGTATCAGCTCACCCCGCTCGGTGTGCCGGTGGCAATGATGGGGATCGCGTTCTCGCTCATTCCTGCGGTGATGTGGCCGGCCGTGGCGTACCTCGTGGATGAGCGCCGACTGGGAACCGCGTACGCGGTGATGACGCTCGTACAACAGATTGGCGTCGCGGCGATGAACTGGATCATCGGCCGGACCAACGATGCGTTCGGCGCGAGCGCGGCGAACCCGCTGGGCTACGCGCCCGGCATGTGGACCTTCTCGATCCTCGGGTTCCTCGGGCTGCTGTTCGCGATCCTGCTGCGACGCGCGGAGACCGGGCCGAGCGCG
>JBDHDN010000307.1:0-5081 GCA_039591485.1 Gemmatimonadota bacterium | reverse complement strand
GATCCCGGACGGCTCGGCGATCACCTTTCTCGAGCGGCGGGATGGCGACCCGGGGCGGCAGCTGTATGCGCTTCGCATGGGCGAGCAGGAGCCGGAACGGGTCTTTCTCGCCGAGTACGGGATCATCCAATACCGCTGGCGCCCGGACGGTGCGGCGGTAGCATTCACGGCCCGGGAGCCGATCCCCGCAGCTCGCGAGGAGGCTCAGCGGCTCGGGTTCAGGCAGTCAATCGTGGACGAAGACTGGACCGGGATCGGCCTGTTCCTGTGGACGGCGGCATCCGATACGGTGCGATGGCTTCCCGTCGACGGGAGCGTGTTCGACTTCGCGTGGTCACCGGACGGTGCCAGGCTAGCGCTGGCGGTGTCACCCCGGCCGCTTACCGATGACGGCTACATGTTCAAGCGGATCCGTGTGCTGGATGTCACGTCGGGGGCTCGTTGGCGGGTGGTGGACAATCCGGGCAAGCTCGGCACGTTCGCGTGGGCACCGGATGGGCGACATATCGCCTACATCAGCGCCGCCGACGCCAGGGATCCGCACGCGGGGATGCTGTATCTCGCCGAAGCCGGCACGGGTACCGTGACGAGCCTGACACCAGGCTTTGAAGGTATGGTGCACGATCTCCAGTGGATCGGTCTCGGGCAGCTCCGGCTCCGGATCAGCAGGGGAGTGGAGAGCAGTGTGAGCGACTTCGACGTCGCGTCGCGTGCATTTCGGGATCTCCCTGGCGGCGAGTGGGCATTTGAGGACGTCGTGACCGCGGGCGGGACCGTCGCAGCGGTCGTCTCGAGCCCCGAGCACGCGTCCGAGGTCTACGTCTACGCCGACGGTGCGTGGGCACGAAAGACGGACACCAATCCGTGGCTCTCTGACGTCCGGCTGAGTCGCCAGGCGGTGTACAGATTCACCGCAAGTGACGGCGTCGAGATCGAGGGGATCCTGCTCTATCCGTCCGACTTCGTCGACGGCCGGCGGTACCCGCTGGTCATCGTCGCGCACGGCGGGCCGGAGAGCCACTACAACAACGGCTGGATGACGGGCTACAGCAGTTGGGGCCAGTTGCTGAGCCGTGACGGATACTTCGTATGGTATCCGAACTACCGCTCGAGCACCGGACGGGGCGTGGCATTCGCCAAGAACGATCACGGCGATCTCATGGGGCGCGAGTTCCAGGATCATCTGGACGCCATCGACGACTTCGTCGCGCGCGGCTGGGTCGATCGCAGCCGCGTCGGGATTGGCGGCGGGTCCTACGGTGGCTATACGGCGGCATGGGCGGCGACCCGGCAGACCCACCACTTCGCGGCGGCCGTGAGCTTTGTGCCGATCGCGCACGTCGCCACGAAGTGGCTCACCACCGACATTCCGTGGGAGTACTACTACGTGCACTACGAGGAGCGGTGGCCGCACGAGCAGTGGCGCTACCTCGAGGATCGCAGCCCGCTCACCTATGCCCAGGACTGCCGCACGCCCCTCCTCTTGCTCGGCGGTACCGACGATCCTCGGGTCCATCCGAGCCAGCCGTTCATGCTGTACCGCGCCGTCGAGGCCACGACCGACACGCCCGTGCGCTACGTGCGCTATCCGGGAGAGGGGCACGGGAACGCCAGCAACGTGTATCGCTATGACTATCTGGTGCGGTCGCTCCGCTGGTTCAACGCGTACCTGGGGCCGCAGGCTGAGCGCAGTGACGCACCCCCGCCGCCCGATCTCGATTACGCCGAGTGGTCGGCCGCGCGCTGACGATGGGTCTTGGGGGGGACGGACGGAGGGGGATGCCGATTCGGCTCCCCCTCCCGGCCTGTCCGGTGTTACTTGCTGACCATGGCGGCGATCTCGGCTGGAAGCGTGAACACCGCCGGATCGATGGTGTCGAACTCGACTGCAGTCACGGTGATCACCTGTTCCATGCCCATGGTCTCCTGCACCGTCCTGGTCGGAACGAGGATGCCGCCGAAGTCCTGATAATCTGACACGACCGTCGTGGTCTCCATCGGCCCCATCGGGGACGCCTGCCTTCTCACCGTGCCCGCAAGCAAGCCGGACTCGACGTCGTAGTACTCGAAGTACTCCTCGCCCCATTTCGTGACCAGGCGAACCTTCTGGCACGGCCGCTCGTCGAACACGGTATCCGCAACGACGCGCGCAGAATCCACGTAGGCCTCGATCCCGAGCGGGCCGAGGAAGTCCGCCTGCTGACGCATCTGGTCGAGCATCATCCCGTCGAGCACCATCGAACCCGTCGCCGGATTGATGCTCCAGCCAACCTCCCCATCATACCCCTGCCGGACGGTGCCAATCCCGGAAATCTCAACCCGAACCAGCATCAGGTTCGGGACGGCGGCGAAGACCTCGAGGTCCCCGCCGATGCCTTGCATCGGCATAGAAAACTCACCGACTGCACGACTCGACGAGTAGCGCTGTAGCGCCTCACGACCCCCCAGCGCCTCGACGTACCGAGTGTACACGTCGCTTGCCTCGAGCGAGGGAGCGATCGCGTTCGACCGGTCGCTCGACGACGTGCCGGCCGCGCAGCCCGCGGTGGCGGCGACGGCCGCCAAGAGGAGATAGCCCGATATCCGCTTCCGAACAGCCTGCATCAGTCCCTCCACGGTTCGATGTGCACCCGGGCGCCGTGGCCCGTGGCCCTCCTGCGCTTGCGGATCGGTACCGCACGCGCACGTGCCCGGAACCTAGCGAGCGGACCGCGCGGCGCCAGCGCAGTCCCGGTAGAGGTACACGCGGACGCCGGGACTATTCGCGAGGTGACAGCGCGAAGTCCGGTCGGTCGAGACGGATTCGACAGACCGGGACTCGGACCATAGCTTCGCGTGATAGGAGGCCCCGGGCTGATTGAGGAGCTCATCTGGGAGGCGACATGACGTGGTTGCCTGGCCTGCTCTGGCTGACGTTGCTCTCCGTGCCACAAGGCTCTGGCGAGATCCGGTTCGTCGAAACCGCCGTGGATCTGCGTCCGGATGGCGCCGCCGTCGTGCGGTACACGGTCCAGTGGCGCGTCGTGCGCGGTGAGATGCACGGGTTCTACTTCGAGGGCAACGACCGGCTTCGGGTGTCGATGCTCTCCGCAGACGCTGCCGCCGTTGACAGCAGGGGCCGACGCTACGACCTGTCGATCACATCGGTCGGGTCTGGTCGATGGGACGTCGTGCTTGCGGATGGGCAGGGGGTTTCCTCGGGCGATCTCACCTTCCGGTTTGCCTTCGCCACCGATTTCGCCGAAGCCGGGTATCTCGCGTCGACGACATCGCCGGATGGAGAACCTCTCGCGGTGTTCAACTGGTCACCGGTCGCCTGGAACGAGGCGAGCAATCAGGAACACTACACCTTGCAGGTGCTCACCCCGCACGTCGTGCCTGCTGGCGTCGATCCTCGGGACTATGTGACTGACGGCGCATTGGTCCTGACCGAGCGATGGGTGAACGAGCGATTCCGCATCGACTACCAGCGAGGAGAGGACGACCGCCTGAGACTCGTCTTCCACCGCGAGCGACCTGGCAACCAGGCAGATATGCGGGTGCAGCTGTATCTGCCGGAGGGCTGGTTCTCGCTGCCGTCCGGAGCCGCGCAGGGGAGCCCGGGAGCCGGAGCGAGCGAGGTACCGACCGGACCCGCCGGCCTCCGGGTACCGCTCCTCGTGGGCGGAGCGCTCCTGCTGGGCCTGTTCTACCTGGTCGTCGGGGGCAAGCATCGCTCCATGGTGGCCGCGCACCGCGGCCTCGACGACGTGCGCTGGGACACGCTCGACTGGACCCCGCCCAAGCTCGTCCTCTCCAGCTTCCGAGTGCCCGGCAAGGTATGTGAAGACCTGACGCCACTGGAGGCGGCGTTCTATCTGGAGATCCCGTTCAAGCGCATACTGAGCGCGATGCTGAACTCGATGGTCGCCGAAGGCTTCCTGCAAGTGCGCTACACCGATCCGCTGCGCGTCGTGGTACTCGAGCGGCCGGACCTAGACGCGCTTGGCGAGTACGAGCGGCTCTTCTTCGAGTCGATGGCGGATGACGGCAAGCTGTCGCAGGCCGAGCTCGAGGCGCTCATGAGCCTGGCAGTCGAGAACATCCGCAAGAAGGCGTGGGACTGCGATGTCGAGGCCACCAAGAAGCATCTGCGGCGGCAGGTTGTTGCATCCACCGCTGAAACCGGACGCGGCTCTGACGAGGATTGGTATGTATGGTACCACAACTACCATCCGTACTTTCATCATCGGTTCGCATACGATCGCGATCCCTTCCGGTACGAGGTGGACATGCCGGTGCAGACGGACCACTTGGTGACCGGGGCGATCGACACGGCGCTGGCAACGAATCTCAACGTGTGTCATGACGCGTGCCACTCGGCGTGTCACTCCGCGTGCCACTCCGCGTGCCACTCCGCGTGTCATTCGGCGTGCCACAGTGCGTGCGTGAGCGGGAGCTCGCATTGAGCGCGCCGGCGGCCGTGACCGATCTCACCTGGGTGGACGAGTTCATCGCCGGCATCCGCCCGTACGTGTACGTACGCGGAGCAGATTCTCTGATCATCAAGCGACCGAACGTGGTGCAGAAGCTGAATGCCACGGGGGTGCGCATCCTCGCCGCGCTGCTGGGGGGGCAGCGTATCGCGGATCTGCTCGACGAGGTCGGGCGGGATCCGGGTCGGGTACGGGACGTCGCCCTGTTCCTGTGGGAGGTGAAGCGGTTCATGGAGGGGACGGTCGACGAGTTGGCGCATACGAGTGGCGTCGAGGTGCAGCCGTTCCGGTTGGGATTCTCGTGGCTCCCGATCCTGTCGGAGATCGCCCTCACATATCGCTGCAATCTGCGCTGCACCTTCTGCTATGCGGGCTGCAACTGCACGGCGAATCCGGCGGGAGACGACCGCGAGATGTCGACCGCTGACGTGAGAGATGTGCTGCGGCGCATAGCACACGATGCTGACGTACCGTCGGTGAGCTTCACGGGCGGCGAGGCCACGCTCCGCTCCGATCTTTCCGAGTTGGTGGGATACGCGCACGACCTGGGTATGCGGGTCAATCTGATCACCAACGGTACCCGCGTCACGGCGGCAGGTGCCGAGG
>JBDHDN010000306.1:0-5096 GCA_039591485.1 Gemmatimonadota bacterium | reverse complement strand
TGGATGGTCCAGCACTCGAGATCTGGCTGGTGGAGGACGGCGCCCCGATCCGCTGGATGCCGCTGGCCAAGGACGGCTTCGACCTGCCCCCGTGGCAGCGGAAGCGCACCCGCGCCGCCCAGCGCGTGAGCATCGGTGAGACATACGATTTTGCCGTTCGCCTGCCGCGTGAGGCGCGTCTCGCTCTCGAGTTGCGGCGGGGGAGCGGACGCCTGGTCGCCCGGCAGGAGGTGCTCGTGCGGGATCCGGCTGCCGGCGTCGCAGAGCCCACGGAGAGCGGCGCGGCGCCGTAGCGGCTAGGTTCCGGATCGGACTCTCGGATCCGGAGGTATCCCGATGCGCGGACCCGTTGCGGGGCTGGTCGGCCGCTACGCCGGCCGGCTCCGTTATCCGCGGCTCCTGCTCTTGACCGCGGCACTCTTCGGCGCCGACCTGGTCTTTCCCGACGTCATTCCCTTCGTCGACGAGATCCTCCTCGGATTGGGCACGGTCGTCCTCGCGACCCTGCGCAGGCGGCGCCCTTCGGCCGAGGAGCCCGAGACCCCATGATGGCAGGGTTGCCCGACGCCGGTCGGCTGGCGGACGGGAGCTCTCCTGCGACACCGGACGATCTCTTCGCCCGCCTCCAACAGCTCGGGATTGCCGTGACCACGGTGCGGCATCGGCCGGTGTTCACGGTCGAGGAAGCAAGGGCCCACCGGGGCGACCTCCCTGGCATCCACACCAAGAGCCTCTTCCTGCGGGACAAGAAAGGCACGATGTGGCTCATCGTGTGCCTGGAGGACCGACCGATCGACCTCAAGGACCTCGCAGGGCGGATCGGGGCCGGACGGCTCTCGTTCGGGAGCCCCGAGCGGCTCATGAAATACCTCGGCGTCATTCCCGGTGCGGTGAGCCCCTTCGCCCTCCTCAACGACACCGGGGCGCGAGTACGCGTGTTCTTCGATCGCGCCGTACTCGAGGGCGGGCTCGTGAATCTGCATCCGCTCGACAATGCGCTGACGACGGCGATCTACACGGCCGATCTCCGTCGGTTCCTCGAGACCATCGGGCATCCGCCGCAGATAGTGGCGTTGCCATGATCCCTGCGATATCGCGCATGGGAATCGGATCCTCAGGTGCACCGGCCGCGAAACAGCGGGGGCGGGGATCCACACCCCGCCCCCGCACACATGGACAGCTCCAGTGTCGGCTCAGCGTAGCCGATTGCCGTGCTCGTCGAGCGACACCGGATTGCCAAGGCCCATCGCTCGTAGGCGGGGGAGCTGCGTGGTCGCGTCGCCGACCACGAGGTAGGTCATCCGGTCCGGATCGAGGTACCGCTCCGCGAGCGCGCGATGCTCCTCGAGCGTCATCCCACTGGTCACGTCCTGCTCGCGTCGTACGTAGTCGAACGGCAAGTCGTACATGGCGATCGTGTTGAGCATTCCCTGCAATGCGACCAACGTCTCGAACCGCCGAGCGGTCGACTGTACGAGTGCGTTCTTGGTGAACGTCAGCTCCTCCGCCGAGATGCCCGTTCGGTAGTCGGCGATCTCGTCCCGAAAGATCTCGACTGACTCCAACGTTGCGTTCGACTGGACACTGGACGATGCGGTGAAGGTCCCCGGCAGCAGGCCACCGCTGAACCCCGACCGCGCCCCATAGGTGTAACCCTTTTCCTCGCGCAGGATCATGTTCAGGCGACCGTTGAAGGCGCCGCCGAGCTTGTAGTTCATGACGGTTGCGGGGTGGAAGTCCGGATCCGTACGTGGGAGACCGAGGTGGCCGACGTAGATCTGCGACTGCTTGGCTCCCGGCAGGTCCACGAAATAGATCCGGGAACGGTCGGGCATCGCCGGCACAGCGTATTCGGGGAAGACGACGTCCTTCGCCTCCCACTTCTCCTCCAGCGGCGCGAAGAGCGCCACCGCCTCTTCCTGGGTGATGGCCCCCGCAATCGCGATGTGCGCCACCGATGGCGAGAAGTTCTTCTCGTAGTAGCCCCGGAGATCGTCCAGGTCGATCGCCTGCACCGTCACAGCCGAGCCAATCGTCGGGTAGCCGAGGATGTGGTCCGCGCCGTACACCAGCTTCCTCCAGACGTTCGAGGCCACCGAGCCGGGATTGACGGCCCGCCGGCTGATCGTTTCGATGGTCTCATCCTTGATCCGCGCGAATTCCGTCTCGTCCCAGCGCGGCTCGAGAAGGATCTCTTCGACGATGGCGTAGATATCCGCGGCCTTTGTCTTGAGCCCGTTCGCCTGGATCACGATTGTCTCGTCGGTGGTGAACATCGAGATCCGTGCCCCGAGCTCGTCGATCGCCTCTTCGAGCTCCAGCGGCGTCTTCGTGCGCGTACCCTCCATCATGATGTCCGACATCAGGTTCGCCACACCGACGTTGGCGATGTCGTCCAGCAACTGACCGCCGCGGAGCGTGAGCTGGAACTGCACAAGCGGGAGCTCGTGCTGCTCGATCCCGTACACGCGCAGGCCGTTGGCGTACGTGTGGCTCCACACGTCCGGCACGGTCACGGCCGGCGCCGCTCCCTTCTCGGGCTCGATCGACCGATCGAAGCTGGATGGGATGGGCTCGACCGGCGGAGCGCCGTCCGTCGCCGCCGCCACGCCGGCTCCGGCCGTCGCGATCGCCTCCTCCACTACGGCAAACCGCTCGCTCCCCTCAGCGGCGAGGTCGGTCTGCCCTCTCGGCACGAAGCTCGTCAGCACGAAGGGCTTGTCCTTGATGTACTGCTCGTATACGCGCCAGATGTCTGCTTCGGTCACTGCCAGAGAGTTTCGGATATCCTGCTCGATGAAGTCCGGCGAGCCGGCGAACTCGGCATACCGCGCGAGCTGGAACGACTTGCCCAGTATGCTGGACACCCCGTTGTAGAAGCTCGTCTCGAGCTGCGCCTTGATCCGCTCGAGGTCGGCGGCGGTGAATCGCTCCTCCTCGAATCGACCGAACGCCTCCCCGATCGCGCGCTCCACGTCGGTCAGCGAGGTCCCTGGGAACGTCCGCACGCGGATCTGGAATTCACCGGCCAGTTCCCGACTGCTCTGGAAGGCGCTCACGGACGGCGCAAGCTTCTCCTCCTCGACGATCACCTGGTAGAGCGGTGCCTTCTTGGAGCCCGCAAACAGCTCGGCCAGCATGCGCAGCGCATAGCCGTCCTGCGAGAACAGCTCCGCCGTCGGATACACCATGTTCAGTTCCGGCGACCGGGCGAAGTTGTCCTCGTGAAACGCTCGCTTGGTCTCGGTGAGCGTGACGGGGCGTGGGCTCGGGTCGGTGACGTCCCCGCCCGCACCGATCTCACCGAAGTACTTCTCGACCCAGGCCATGGCCTGCTCCCGGTCGAAGTCGCCCGCGATTGCGAGCGTGGCGTTGTTCGGTCCGTACCACTGCCGGAAGAATCCCCGCACATCCTCCACGGTCGCGTTCGTCAAGTCCTCGAACGAGCCGATTACCTGCCAGCTGTACGGGTGATCCGCGGGATAGAGCAGCTTATCCAACACGTAGCCCGTGTGGCCGTACGGGACGTTGTCCACGCGCTGTCGCTTCTCGTTCTGTACCACAGCCTGCTGGTTGACGAACGCCTCCTGCGTCACCGTGGGCAGCAGGTACCCCATCCGGTCTGCCTCAAGCCACAGCGCCATCTCCAGCGCGTTGTTGGGTACGATCTCGAAGTAGATCGTCTGGTCCGACGAGGTGCCGCCGTTCAGCGTCCCGCCGGCCGACTGCACCTTCTGGAAGAACTCATCCTGTCCGACGTGCTGCGACGCCTGGAACATCATGTGCTCGAACAGGTGGGCAAATCCGGTCCGGCCGACCTCCTCCCGAGCGGAGCCGACGTGGTAGAGCACTGCGACGGCCGCGATCGGATCGGACCGATCCTCGTGCAGGACCACCTGGAGCCCATTGTCCAGCTGGTAGGCCTCGTAGTCGATCTGGAACTCAGGCCCAGGCTGGCAGGCCCCGAGCAGTGGTATGATGACGAAGAGGGCGAGCAGTGTGCGGCGCTGTGCGAGACGCATCCTTCCTCCCGTGCGAACACCCGGCGCGTGCCGGCGCGATTGGCGATGGAACGAACGTGGCAACCTACCGCAGAGCCGAAGCGGAGGCCAGCACTTCTTCCCCGGAACGACGAGCAGTGTGGTAGGATTTCCGCCTAGTGCCTGCCCGGCTCTCCTGCCGCCAGCATCCCGCCGGGGACTACCTCGGACCGCTCCGCCACCACACATTGCAGCGTCGTCGCGACGTCCCGCGTCGTTCGCGCGAGGACCTGACCGGGGTGAGGGGAGGCAGTTGATGCAGCCGTTCGCACAGATGTTCGTATGGCTCGCGATCGTGGCCGGCACCGGAGGAGTTAGCTCCGTCGTCCGTGCCCAAGGACCCATGACAGATTCTGATCACGTGACCGCACACGCCACCGCTACCGTACAGGAAAACCCGCTGCTCGCCGCGTGGGATACGCCCTTCGGCGTGCCCCCGTTCGACCGCATTGATGATGGCGACTATCTCCCGGCCGTCCGCACGGCAATGCAGGAGCATTGGAAGGAAATCGACGCCATCTTGAATGACCCTGCTGCGCCGACCTTCGCCAACACAATAGAGGCACTCGAGCGCAGCGGTCATGCCTTGACCCGTGTCTCGAGCGTCTTCTACGCCGTGGAGGGGGCGCACTCGAACGACGCCCTCCGTGACATTGCCCGTGTCATCGCCCCTGAGCTTGCCGCGCACCGGGACGACATCCGACTCAATCCACCCTTGTACGAGCGCGTGAAAGCGGTCAACGATGGACGGGACATGCTCGATCTCACTCCGGAGCAAGCCAAGCTACTCGACGAGACACACAAGACGTTCGTGCGCAGCGGTGTGAGCCTGCCGCCGTCGGAGCAGGCACGACTACGCGAGATCAATGGGGAGCTCGCCGAGCTATCGGAGCGGTTCGGCCAGAACCTGCTGAGGGAGACCAACGCATTCGAGTTGCACGTCACCGACCGTGAAGATCTCGGTGACCTGCCCGCGAGCCTCGTCGCGGCGGCCGCCGATGAGGCACGGCGTCGCGGACGCGAGGAGGGCTGGTCGTTCACGCTCCAGCGGCCAAG
>JBDHDN010000305.1:0-5108 GCA_039591485.1 Gemmatimonadota bacterium | reverse complement strand
AGCACCGGCACCTTCTCATTGAAGTCCACGAACTCGGTGGCGATCTCGCCCCGCATGTACTGCTCCACCGTGGTGGCGATGGCGCGTGGCTCGATGCCGTAGGCAGCGGCGCGTTCGCGGTCGATCTCCACCCGGATCTCGGGCTGCCCCTCCTCGGTGCCGAGCCGGACATTGGTGAGCGACGGGAGCTCGGCGATCTGCTGCTCGACCGCGCGGGCATGCGCCATTGCCGCATCCAGTTCGTCGCCGCGCACACGCACTGCGAGGTCGGCGTCGCTGCCGCCCAGGAGCTTGCCGAGGGCGGTGGCGGTGCCGGTCTCGATCGTGAGCGCCTCCGGTGGGAAACCCGTGAGCCGCGGCCGGGCGCGCGCCAGAACGTCCCGGGTGTGCGCGCGCTCCTCGAGCCGAACGTCGAGGGCGGCTGTGTGAAGCCCGCTCTCCTGGTCGGTGACACCCGCCACCGCCTCCTGGCGACCCACCCTGGTGAACACTGCCTCGACATCCTCGTCGGCAAGGAACACGGCTTCCACCCGTGCCGCCGCCTCGGCCGTTTCCTCGATGGGGGTGCCGCGTGGCAGGTCGAGGTGCACCGTGAAGGCACCCTGATCGACGTCCGGAAGCACATCGCGGTCGAGGATGGCTGCGAGGAAGACACCGACGACGAGGAGACCACCGGCGTACCCCACCACGCGGCCCCGCCGGTCCAGTGCCAGCTCGAGGATATGGTGATACCACTCCGCGAACCGCTGGAACTGCCGGTCGAACCAGGCCAGGAACGGTCCGAACGCCCGATCGAAGACACGGGACAACCCTGCGAGGCCCGCGCTCAGCAGCCGTCGCGCGGTGCCCGCCGGCGATCCCGCCGCCGCGGCCACCCAGCGCGCGGCCCCCACCGGCAGGAGGGTCAACGCCACCAGCAGGCTCGCGAGCAGCGCGAACGCCACCGCAAACGACAGGTCGCCGAACAGCTCGCCGGCGACCCCCTCGACGTAGATGATCGGCCCGAAGACGCTGATCGTGGTGAGCGTGGAGGCGGTGATGGCTCCCTGCACCTCCTCGGCGCCGAGCACCGCCGAGCGCTCCGGCTCGTCCCCCTCCTCGCGGTGCCGGAACACGTTCTCGAGCACCACGATGGAGTTGTCCACCAGCATGCCGACGCCGAGTGCCAGGCCGCCGAGGCTCATGATGTTGAGCGACACGCCGGCGAGGTCGAGCAGCGAAAACGTGGCAATGACCGAGATCGGGATCGCGAGGGCCACGAGGATGGGGTAGCGCGGATCGCGCAGGAACAGGAACAGGACGAGGAACGCGAGCAGTCCACCGAGCACCAGCGCCTGCACCACGTTCGAGATCGCCTCGGTGATGAACCCGGCCTGGCTCGTGGCCACGTTGATCGACAGCTCGCCGTATTGCGCGCGGAGCTGATCGAGCACCTCGTGCACCCGCTCGGTGACGCGCACGGTGTTGGCGCCGGACTCCTTGAAGAGCAACAGCCCCACCGATTCCGCCCCGTTGTAGCGCGCCATCGACTCGCGGTCGCGGAAGCCGTCGGTCACCGCGGCGACGTCGCCCACGGTCACCATGCCCGACGCTGCGGTATCGGCCACCTGGGCGCGCGGGATCGGCACGGCCGCGATCTGCCCCACGGTCTCGAACTCGCCGAGCGTGCGCAGCGCGTAGCGGTAGCGGCCGCGCAGGATGGTGCCACCCGGCGCCGACTGGTTCGCCGCCGCCAGCGCGTTCAGGACCTGCTCGACGCGCACCCCATACGTCTCGAGAAGGCGTGGATCGACCTCGACGTGGATCTCCCGCTCGAGCCCGCCCGCGATGGCCGCCTCGGCGACGCCGTCGATCTGCTCGAGCCGGCGCTTGAGCACCGACTCGGCCAACTCCTTGAGCGCTCCCAGGTCGGTGGCTCCCGACACCGAGACGGCCATGATCGGCTCGGAGTTGGGATCGGTGCGCAGCACGATCGGGCGCCCGGCCATCTCGGGGAGCTGATCGCGGATGTTGTCGAGCTGCTCCCGAACATTGAGCGCGGCGAAGTCCATGTCCGTGCCCCAGGAGAACCTCAGGGTCACGAGCGAAATCCCCTCGCGCGACACGCTCTCCACCCGTTCAACGCCGGGTACGCGGCTCACCCCGCGCTCCACCGGCTCGGTCACGAACCGCTCGACCTCGGCGGGGCCGACATCGGCGTACTGCGTGTAGACCACCAGACGCGGGTAGGCCACGTCGGGCAGGAGGTCGATCGGGATCCGCACGTACGAGATCACGCCGAGCACGCCGATCGCGAGGAACAGCATCGCCACGGCGACCGGGCGGCGGACGGAACGGGAAGAGACTGACATCGCTAGCGTGCACCCAGCGTCGCTGCAGCGGCAGCCGGCCGAGCCGCGGCTCGAGCCGTGGTCGACCGCGAGACTTGCTTGCCCCTCATCGCATTCTCTCCAACGACCCCGTTGCCCCCATCTGCTCTTCCAGCGTCACCAGCGAGCGGGAGAACTCCAGCTCCGCGTTGATCAGCTGGCGGGCGTCCTGGGAACTCTGCGTCACGATCTGCTGGAAGTCCGTGAAGCCGATGGTGCCGAGCTGGTACTGTTCCTGCGCCATCGCGAGCCGGCGGCGGCTCAACTCGACCGAGCGCTGCGCCAGCACCAGCCGCCGATAGGCCGTCACCAGGTTGATGTACGCCTCGCGCACCGAGCGCTCGAGCCGGAGCTCGGTCTCACGCAGGTTCTCATCGGCAACGGTGGACTGTGCCGAGGCCTGGGCCACGGCGTCCTGCGTCTGGAACCGGGTGAACAGCGGGATCTGCACGTTGAGCCCGAACCCGAACCCGCGGTTGTTGGTCGGGTTGAACGAGAAGAACGAGTCGTAGCTCCGGCTGTTCTCCGAGCGGCTGAAGCTCGCGCTGGCCGACACGCTCGGCCAGTAGCGTCCCTTGGCCGCACTCGCGGCGTACGCCGCGCGCGCCGCCGAGGCACGGGCGCCCTCCAAGGTTGGACTGTTGCGGAACGCGATAGCGACCAGGGAATCGACGGTGATCGCGGCCGGATCGAACGGCTGGGGCAGCGCCCCCGCGACGGCGAACTCCGGCCCGTCCCCGAGGCCCATGGCCTCGGCGAGTTGGAGCTCAGCCCGACGCGCATCGCCCCGCGCCTGCTCCAGCGCCTGCTCCTGCTGCGCCACCTGCACCTGTGCGCCCAGCACGTCGATCTCGTCGCGCGCGGCGACGCGGAACAGTCGCTCGGTGGCGTCGAGCTGCTGGCGCGACACCTCGAGCAGCTGCTCCTCCACGGAGATCGACCGATCGGCCTGCACCACGGCGTAGAACCGCCGGCTCACTTCGGCGTCAATTGCGGCCGCCTGCTCGGCGACGCCGGCGTACGCGGCATCCGAGGAGGCCTTCGACGCCCGGTAGTTGTTGAGGTTCTGCAGCCCGTCGAACAGCGTCATCGAGGTCGAGATGCTCTGCGAGGCCGAGCTGCTCTGGAAGGTGAGCGCGGAGTCGCCCACGATCGGCCGGCCGAAGTCGTCCTCGCCGATCCGCGTCGTGTTGCGGCTCCCGTTCCAACCGACGTTGGCGTTCAGGGTGGGGAGAAACGCGCCGAACCCCGCGCGCACCCCCGCCCCCGCCGCGTCGGCCTGCGCCAGCGAGCGCAGGTACGCCGGATTGTGCGCCCGTGCCAGCTCCAGCGCGTCCTCCAGCGTCAGCACCTCCGGTACCGCCTGCGCGCCGAGCGGGAGCGGCGCTGTGAGAAACAGCACCATCGCCCCGAGCGCGGCTGAAGCCGCGGCTCGGCCCCATGTCGCTGAAACGACGGTCCCGCCACCGCCCGTCCGCCTGTCCGCCCGTCCTCCCGCCGTCATTGCGGCCTCCCTCCCTCGGAGGCCACGCTCTCCACGATCCGGACCCTCGCGTCGTGAATCAGCGTGTAGTGCCCGTCGATCAGCACCCGCTCGCCGGGTTCCACCATCTCGGTGTCGGGGTTCTGGACGATCTCGATCACGGAGTCGTTGGAGAAGCCCGTGGTCACGTAGCGCCACTTGGCGAGCCCCACGTCGTCCTCGCCCTCGAACACGAACAGCATCGTGCGCCGGTCGCGCTCGAGCACGGCCGAGCGCGGCACGAGGATGCGGTCGGGGAACTTCCTGGCTTCGAGCGACACGCGGGCGTACATGCCGGGCAGGATGCGGCCGTAGGGGTTGGGGATGGTGACGGTGACGCGCGCGGTGCGGGTCTCGCGCTCGACGACGGGGTTGATCGTCTCGATCCGGCCGAGGAACGTCTCGCCGGGGAACGCCGCGAAGCGGATGCGCGCCTGGTTGCCCTGCGAGAGGAGGCCCACCTCTCCTTCCAGCACCTGCACCTCGACGCGCAGCGGATCGAGATCCACTACGGTCAACAGCTCGTCCCCCACGCGGGCGTTCTGGCCTTCGGCCGCATTCACCGAGGCCGCGCGGCCCGCGAAGGGCGCGCGGATCTCGGTGCGCTCGAGTTGGATCTCCGCGTCGCGGAGTGCCAGTTCCGCGTCCTCGAGCCCGCTCTTGGCCCGTGCGATTCGGGCGCGCTCGGCGCGGACCTCGGGGTCCGCGATCTGGTCGTCGAACAGCGTCAGCTCGCGGAACCTGGCGTCGGCAGTGGCGAGGCCGGCGCGGGCGCGCGCGACGTTGAGCGCGTACTGGGTGGTGTCAATCCGCAGGAGCAGCTGCCCCACCGCCACGCGCTCGTTCTCGCGCACGACCACGCGCTCGACCCGTCCCTCCACCTGGGCGAGCATCCTGGCGAGTCGGTCCGCCGCGGCCTCGGCGGCGGCGGAGACCGAGATCACCAGCGTGTCGAGCGCCACGGTGGCGCCCTCGACGGGGATCGGCAGGCTCGTGTCGAACGTGGTGGCGGCGCTCACCGAGTCGGCACCACCTTCCGGCACGGTGGCGACCGACGATTCGCCCGACTCGGAACTCTCCGAGGCTCGAATCCTGAGGTACACGCCGACCGTCATCATCCCGACGACAGCGATTACGGCGGCGATTCCGAAGAGCTTTCTGGCACTGGCCATGGCGATGTTCCGGCGCTTCAGGAGGACGGCGGGCTCGACGGACTA
>JBDHDN010000304.1:0-6022 GCA_039591485.1 Gemmatimonadota bacterium | reverse complement strand
GGGGGTCTGGCGAATGGAGGCGGCGCGGTTCGAGTGCGCAACGGTTTGGCAGGCGGGGCCCGTGTCTGCGGTGCTGCGCCTCCACGATGCCCCCGGCGCACGGGGGACGACGTCGGGCACGGTGCTGCACGGAACCGGGGGCTGTCGCGGTGTCGTGCGCCTGCGGCTCGAGCGCCCGGTACCGGCAGGCGCAACGCTGCTGGCGGTAGGGACCGCTCGAGGTCACGGGGTCGTACGCCTTCACCACGTCCGGCTCCTGCCACGGCCTCGGCCCTGGCGCTTCCGGGTTCGTGCCGTCGTCGAGCGGCGGATTCGCGCGCTGTACGGCGCGCGGGCAGGT
Organism: Gemmatimonadota bacterium; assembly: GCA_039591485.1. Classification (GTDB taxonomy): domain Bacteria; phylum Gemmatimonadota; class Gemmatimonadetes; order Gemmatimonadales; family GWC2-71-9; genus JAOTVV01. The sequence goes on along the minus strand of JBDHDN010000304.1, from coordinate 5,682 downwards.
TTGGTCGACGCCCTCGTGCTGGGTCGACGTGACGATGTGCCGCCGGGGCTACGACAGACCTTTGCCGACGCAGGGTTGGCCCACCTGCTCGCCATATCGGGCCTGCATGTGGGGATCCTGTCCTCTTGGCTCTTGCTGCTGCTCAGACGCGTCGGGCTCGGTGAGCGGCGCTGGCTCCCGACGGTAGCGCTCACATGGGCGTATGTCGCGCTGCTAGGCATGCCCGCACCGGCCACACGCGCGGCGGGGTTCCTTTCGCTCTACGCGGTTGCTCGCGCACGCCAGCGCCATCCGCCACTCTCGGCGATCGTCGCGGTGTCGCTCTTGGTAATCCTCGCGATCGACCCCCGGGCGGCGATCTCGGTCGGGTTATGGCTGTCGATTGCCGCGGTGCTCGGAACGTCGTGGGGGACCCGGGTGGCCGGCCGCCTTCGGTGGAGTGGCCCGGTTGTCCGGCTGACCGTGTCCTCGTGCGGCGCAGTGCTGTTCACGGCACCGATCACGGCGTTCACCTTCGGTGCGGTCGCCCCTGTGGGTGTCCTCGCAAACCTCGTGGCAATCCCGCTAGCTGGCATCGCGGTTCCGGCTGTCTTCCTGAGCCTCGTCGGGGGCGGGCTCGTCGCGGGGGGAGCAGGCGTGGCGCTGGCGGCAGTCGAGCGGGTGGCCTTGATGGCCGCGGCGCTACCCGGTGCGACTGTGACAGGGGTTCCGGGGGCCGGGTTCGCATTCCCGTGGATGCTCGTGCTCGCCGGGGCGCTCTATCGCACCGGCCCTTACGGGAGCGCACTGTCCCGCCCGCGCGACGGCAGACGCCGGGTGCACCGGCTCCTGGCCCTCGCAGCAGTGGGTGCGTGGGGGCTCGCGATACTGCCGACCTGGCGTGGCGCGAAGCGCGCGGCCACGCTCGACATGCATGTGTTGAGTGTCGGCCAGGGCGATGCGATCCTGCTCAAGACTCCGTCCGATCGCTGGATCCTCGTGGATGGCGGACCGCGCACGGCCAGGTTCGACGCGGGCGCACGCGTCGTGCTTCCCTTTCTGCGACGGCACGGCGCACGCGCACTCGCCGCGGTGCTCGTCTCGCACGGCGATGCCGATCACCTCGGAGGTGTCCCTACGGTGTTGGACGGAACCGACGTCGGCCTGGTTCTCGAACCCGGACAGCCGCTGGGGACGGCACTGTACGTCGAGTACCTCGCCGCCGTCGACGCACGCGGGATCGAGTGGAGCGTCGCGCGCGCTGGTGACACGATCACCATCGACTCGCTCGTGCTCGCCGTGCTTCATCCTCGAGGTGACTGGGTGCGGGACGAATTCGAGCCGAACGAAAACTCCATCGTGATCCACCTGCGGTACGGCTGCTTCGACGCACTGCTCGCAGGTGATGCCGGCGCACAGGTGGAACGTGAATTGCACGCCACAGTGCCTCAGGTGGAGGTGCTGAAGGTCGGGCATCATGGGTCCGCGGGCAGCACGACCCTCGAGTGGCTGGCCGAGCTCGAACCGCAGGTCGCGGTGATCTCGGTCGGACCGAATCGCTACGGTCACCCCGCGCCCGAGGTGCTCGAACGTCTCGCCGCACGAGACGTCGCGATCCGGCGTACCGACCGCGGTGGCACGGTGACCATCCGCAGCGACGGACGCTATTATTCGGTCGAACAGGGCAGACCTGCCACTCTGCTGCGGAGCCTACTGTGTCGGATTCGTCAATCGTCACGATCGAGCGGTTCATCCTCGAACAGGAGCGGTTGCATCCCGAGGCCACCGGTGATTTCACGAACCTGCTCTACGACATTGCCCTCGCTGCGAAAGTGATCTCGGGGTACGTGCGCCGTGCCGGCCTCGTGGACGTGCTCGGCGCCTTCGGGCAGGAGAACGTGCAGGGAGAGCAGCAGCAGAAGCTGGATGTGATCGCGAACGAGACGGTCAAGCAGGCGATTGGATTCACAGGCCGAGTCTGCGTCATGGCCTCCGAGGAGGAAGGCGATCCGGTGCCGGTCCCGCGCGAGCGCAACCCCGGCAAGTACGTCCTGCTGTACGATCCGCTCGACGGTTCGTCCAACATCGACGTGAACGTCTCGATCGGCACCATCTTCTCGATCCACAAGCGTGTGAGTCCGGATGGCGGGCCGGGGACGCTGGACGACTGCCTGCAAGCGGGTAGTCAGCAGATCGCCGCCGGCTACATCATCTACGGCTCGAGTACCGTCCTGGTGTATACGGTGCGACAAGGTGTGCACATGTTCACGCTCGATCCGACGATCGGCGAGTTCCGTCTGCTGAACCACACGATCCGGACGCCGCCCGTCGGCAGGTTCTACAGTGTGAACGAGAGCTACTACCAACGCTGGACAGACGGCTACCGTCGTGTGGTGCAGCAGTTCAAGGGAGTGGAGGATCCCGCCGAACGCAAGAATGCTCGGTATATCGGGTCACTCGTGGCCGACTTCCACCGCAACCTGCTTGCAGGCGGCGTGTTCATGTATCCGGCCGACTCGAAGGCGCCCCAGGGGAAGCTGCGTCTGCAGTACGAGGCGAACCCGCTCGCGCTGGTTGCGGAGCAGGCGGGAGGAATGGCGACGGACGGGCACCAGCGCGTCCTCGACATCGCACCGGAGGAGCTGCATCAGCGCACACCGCTGCTGATCGGGAGCAGGAAGGATGTCGAGTTTGTGATGAACACCGTCAACGGGGTCGACGCGGCCACTCGGTCGTGAACGACGAGCGGCGCTCTCCCTCCGGCCTGCCGATCGACGGCGTCTACGGTCCCGAGCGTCACGGGCCGCCGGATGGTCTACCCGGCGGTTTCCCCTACACGCGCGGTATCCACCCCACGATGTACCGTGGGCGGCTGTGGACGATGCGGCAGTACGCCGGCTTCGGAACCGCCGAAGACACCAACCGGCGGTTCCGGGAGCTGCTCGACGCCGGTCAGACGGGCCTGTCCGTGGCGTTCGATCTGCCGACGCAAATGGGGCACGATTCCGATGCCCCGATCGCAGAGGGCGAGGTGGGGCGTGCTGGAGTCGCGATCGACACGGTCGATGATCTTGCCCGCCTGTTCGCCGGCATTCCGCTCGACGAGGTTTCCACCTCGATGACGATCAATGCCACCGCGGCGATCCTGCTGGCGATGTACGTCGTGGTCGGGGAGGAGCAGGGTGTTGGGGTGCGCGCACTTCGGGGGACGATCCAGAACGACATTCTCAAGGAATACATTGCGCGCGGCACCTACATCTTCCCGGTCGAGCCGTCGCTTCGGCTGATCACCGACATCTTCAGGTTCGTTGCGCAGGAGCGGATGAACGTCAACCCCATCTCGGTGAGCGGCTACCACATGCGTGAAGCCGGGTGCACGGCGGTGCAGGAAGTTGCGTTCACGTTCGCCAACGGGCTCGAGTATCTCGACCGGGCGGCGGGCGCCGGTCTCGATGTGAACGCCATCGCCCAGCGCACGTCATTCTTCTTTGCCGCCCACAACGATCTCTTCGAGGAGGCGGCCAAGTTTCGTGCGGCGCGCAGGCTCTGGGCTCGAATCCTCCGGGAGCGCTACGGCGCCGACGAGCGTGCGTGCCGGTTGCGATTCCACACACAGACGGGCGGATCGACGCTCACGGCGCAGCAGCCGCTGAACAACGTCGTGCGAGTGACGCTCCAGGCCCTCGCAGCCACCCTGGGCGGCACTCAATCGCTGCATACCAACGCCTACGACGAAGCGCTCGCGCTCCCGACGGCCGAATCGGCGCGCCTGGCACTCAGGACGCAGCAGATCCTGGCGCACGAGTCTGGACTTGCCCAGACGGTCGATCCGCTGGGTGGCTCTCACTATGTCGAGGCGCTGACGGACGAGATCGAGCGGCAGGCGCGGGAACTGCTGGCGGCGGTCGAGGGGCTCGGCGGCGCAGCGCGCGGGGTTGAGCGGGGGTACTTCCAGGACGAGATCGGTCGAGCCGCATATGAGCACCAGCAGATGGTGGAGCGGGGAGAGCGGGTAGTCGTCGGTGTGAATCGCTACCCGGTCGACGAGCCGCCCCCTCCCATCCCGGCTCCCGACTACTCCGCACTGGCCGATCGGCAGCGTGCACGGGTGCGGGAAGCGCGGTCGGCACGCGATGCCGAGGCCTGCGACGCGGCGTTGACCGCGGTTCGGGCTGCCGCCACTGCGGTGGACGGTCAACTCATGGAGCCGATCCTCGCCGCGGTTCGGGCGCGGGCGACGGTGGGCGAGATCAGCAATGCGCTGCGCGAGGCCTGGGGGACCTTCCAACGCCGCGGCTAGCAGGGTGGGCGTGCGGGAAGCCGGCAGGGCTCCGTTCTCCGCGGCGAACTCCGCCGTCAATGGTGCGGCAGCGAGAGTCGTGACCGATCCTGCGGGCGAGTGTCCCTGCAGATGGGTTCGGGACCCTGGGCCGGCCGTCGACCCGGCCCTTGCGATCCTCGCAGCCCGGCGCGTCTCCCGAGACGGTTCAGACGAGATGCTGCGTCTCGATCTCCTGGCTGGCGAGCGATGACTGAGCCGGTGCAGGCCGGGCAGCCCGCGCTTGCCTTTGGTCCCGTGCCATCGAGGCGACTCGGCCGGAGCCTGGGTGTAAACAACATTCCGCCCAAGCGCTGCACCTACTCGTGCATCTACTGCCAGGTGGGCGCGACGCACGGGACCGAAGCCGAGCGGAGTACGCTCCATTCACCCCGCGACGTCCTCGCCGCCGTGGATCGCACGCTCACGGCGTGTCGCGAGCGGTCCGAACCCGTGGATTTCATCACTTTATCCGAGCGCTCGGAGCCCTCGGCCCTCCGGTGGCCGTGATCACCAATGCCTCCCTGCTGTGGCGAGAGGATGTGCGGGCCGACCTCGCCGCCGCCGAGGTTGTCTCGCTGAAGATCGACACGGTGGACGAGCGAGTGTGGCGCCGCTTGAACCGACCGACCTCGGAGCTGAGGCTTGCGCAGGTGCTTGGCGGGATGGTGGAGTTCGCCCGTACCTATGCGGGCAGGCTGCTCACCGAGACGATGCTCGTCGCGGACGTCAACGACGATCCCGCCGGCGTCGGGCGCGTGGCGGAGTTCATCGCCGGGATCGCGCCGGTCTGTGCCTACCTGGCGGTGCCGACGCGGCCGCCCGCCGTGCGCACCGCGGTGCCACCGCCTCCCGAGGTCGTCGTGCAGGCCTTTCGCCTCATGGCTGGTCGGCTCCCACGGGTGGAACTGCTGGTCCGTGAGGAGGAAGGCCGCTTCGGCCGCACGGGAAACCCGACCGAGGATCTGCTCGGTATCCTCGCGGTCCACCCGATGCGGGAAGAACGCGCGCGTGCGTACCTGCGGGATGCCGGCACTGCGCCCGGAGTGCTCGACCGTCTCCTGGCCGACGGTCGCGTGATCACGGCTTCGTATGGCGGACACGCGTTCGTGATGCGTCCGCTCCGACGCTCCGGTGAGGGTGGAGTATGACGGGGCCGGCGTGGATCAGGGCCAGCGGCCTCGCCATAAGCGCCATCGCGCTGGTGGGGAGCACCACGCTGCTCTTGTCGGAGGACACCCTGCGTCGCCTGGTGAGCCCGCTCGTGGTGCTGGCCGCGGGATCGTTGCTTGGCGGTGCCTTGTTCCACATGCTCCCGGCAGCGACGGGCCGCATGCCGGATCTTGCGGTGGTCTCCTGTGGGCCATGATCGGCTTCGCCGTCTT
>JBDHDN010000303.1:0-5162 GCA_039591485.1 Gemmatimonadota bacterium | reverse complement strand
CTTCGTTGACGACGTCGACAACCCCTACACCGTGCCGGACGGCAAGCCGTTCCTGTGGATCCGGGGACGCCAGGTGGGCGGGAGATCGATCATGTGGGCACGCCAGTCCTATCGGCTGAGCGACCTCGATTTCGAGGCCAACGCACGGGACGGGTACGGCGTCGACTGGCCCATCCGTTACGCCGACATCGAGCCGTGGTACGACCACGTCGAGCGCTTCGTCGGCGTCAGCGGTGAGGCGCTCGGTCTGCCGCAGCTGCCGGACAGTCGGTTCCTGCCCCCGATGCCGCTCAACTGCGGCGAGCAGTTCGTGAAGGAGGGTATCGAGCGGGCCTACGGGCGTGCGCGCGTCATGACCATCGGCCGCGCGGCCGTCCTGACGCAGAACCACAACGGCCGCGCCGCGTGCCACTACTGCGGGCCGTGCCACCGCGGCTGCATCACACGCTCGTACTTCAACTCGGTCCACGCCACCCTGCCCGCCGCCGAGGCAACCGGCCGGATGACGTTGAGACCCGACAGCGTGGTCGCCGAGCTCCTCTACGACGCGTCCACCAACCGCGCGCGGGGCGTGCGCGTGATCGATGCGGTCACGCACGAGGAGATGGAGTTCAACGGCCGCGTCGTGTTCCTCTGCGCCTCTGCGTTGGAGTCGACGCGGATCATGTTGAACTCGACGTCGGAACGGTTCCCCACCGGGTTCGCCAACTCGAGCGGCGAGCTGGGTCGCAACCTGATGGACCACACCATGCGCGCCGGCGCGAGCGGCGTCATCCCCGGGTTCGCCGATCGTGATGCCTACGGACGCCGGCCCAATGGCATCTACATTCCCCGCTTCCACAACGTGACCACCCAGCATCCGGATTTCCTGCGCGGCTACGCCTTCCAGGGTGGGGCCGGACGCACCGGCTGGACCAGAGGCGCTTCCCTCCCGGGCTTCGGCGCCGACTTCAAGCACACCCTCCGCGAGCCCGGGCCCTGGCAGATGAGCCTCGGCGGGTTCGGGGAGTGCCTGCCGCGACCCTCGAACTACGTGGAAATCGACCCGAACAGGAAGGACAAGTGGGGCATCCCCACGCTCCGCATCCACTGCGAGTGGAGCGACAACGAGCACGCGATGCGCCGGGACATGGCGGTCACGGCGGCCGAGATGCTCGAGGCGGCGGGGGTGCGGGAGGTGGAGTCGCACGTCGAGGACAGCCCGCCGGGCCTCACGATCCACGAGATGGGCACCGCACGGATGGGACGCGACCCCCACACGTCGGTGCTCAACGGATACAACCGGTGCCACGACGTGGCGAACGTGTTCGTGACCGACGGCGCGGCAATGGCGTCGTCGGCCAATCAGAATCCCTCGCTCACGTACATGGCGCTCACTGCACGCGCCTGTGCCTACGTCCTCGACCAACTGAATCGCCGGGAGCTATGACATGACCGATCGCAGAGAGTTCCTGAAGACCATGGGTGCCGTCGGGCTCGCCGGCGCCGGGCTCGCCGCCGCGGGATGCAGTGCCGCATCGGCCGGGCGCAGGCTCGACCGGATCGGGGTCCAACTCTACACGGTCCGATCGCACATGGCGGGCAGCGTCGAGCAAACGCTCGAGCGCGTCGCCCAGGTCGGCTATGACGAGGTCGAGTTCGCCGGCTACTTCGGCCGATCACCGCAACAGATTCGCGCTCTGTTGGACGACGCGGGTCTCACCGCGCCCTCCGGGCACGTGCCGCTCGAGGCGCTCGAAGATAACTGGGATGCGTCGGTCGATCTCGCCGGCACGATCGGTCACCAGTACCTCGTCGTCGCCTCGATCGCGCCCGAGAACCGCACCTCGCTCGACGACTATCGCCGAATGGCCGACCGCTTCAATGCCGTCGGCGAGCGGGCGCAGGCAGCCGGGCTCACGTTTGCGTACCACAACCACGCATTCGAGTTCGAACCGCTGGAGGGGCAGGTACCCTGGGACGTCCTGCTGGAGGCCACGGATCCCGCGCTGGTCAAGATCGAGCTCGACCTGTATTGGATCACCGTGGGCGGGGGCGATGCGGTAACGATGCTCCAAGGCCACCCCGGGCGGTTCCACCTTGTGCACGTGAAGGACATGGCCGCCGACCGGTCCATGGCGGCCGTGGGCGCCGGGACCCTCGACTTCGCAGCCATGTTCGCACTACGCGAGCAAGCGGGGATCCGGCACTACTTCGTCGAGCACGACAATCCGGACGACCCGTTCGCATCCATCGCGGCCAGTCACGACTACCTGCGCGGTCTGGCGTTCTGATCAACAGATGAGGCAACGGCGTGCCAAGGCGGCCGCCGCTGGGAGATCAACAAGGAGGATCCCACGTCATACCAGCCATCCGACCGACGCTACGACACGATGTCCTACAATCGGTGCGGGCGGAGCGGGCTCAAGCTCCCGGCCGTATCCCTCGGCCTGTGGCACAACTTCGGCGGCGTCGACGTATTCGAGAACGCCCGCGCGATGATCCATCGGGCATTCGATCTCGGCATCACGCATTTCGACCTGGCCAACAATTACGGACCACCGTACGGCTCGGCCGAGGAGACCTTCGGACGGCTGCTCGGCACGGACCTCCGGAGCTACCGGGACGAATTGATCATCTCGACCAAGGCCGGGTGGGACATGTGGCCCGGACCCTACGGGGACTTCGGGTCGCGGAAGTACATGCTGGCGAGTCTCGATCAGAGCCTCCGGCGCATGGGCCTTTCGTACGTCGACATCTTCTACCACCATCGTCCGGATCCCGAGACGCCCATGGAGGAGAGCATGGGTGCCCTCGATACGGCCGTCCGCCAGGGCAAAGCCCTCTACGCCGGCATCTCGGCGTACTCACCCGAGGAGACACACCGGGCCGCGAGCATCCTCCGAGAGCTCGGTACCCCGTGCCTGATCCATCAGCCGCGGTACAGTATGCTCGATCGTTCGGCGGAGGACGGGCTGTTCGATGTGCTGGAAGACGAGGGGATCGGGTGCATCCCCTTCTCCCCACTTGCACAGGGGTTGCTCACCGACAAGTACTTGGACGGCATCCCGGAGGACTCCCGTGCTGCCAAGGCCACCGGTTTCCTCGGGCGCGGCGAGGTCACCGAGGCCGTTGTGGAGCGAGTAGGCCGGCTGCGCGATGCCGCGGGGCAACGCGGGCAATCGATCGCCCAGCTCGCGCTGGCGTGGGTGCTGCGTCAGCCGGCGGTGACCTCCGTCCTGATTGGCGCCAGTCGGGTCGGGCAGATCGAGGAGGCCGTCACCATGCTCGGCAACGCGTCGTTCACGGCCGAGGAGCTCCAGGCGATCGGCCGGATCTTGGAGTGAGGGAGGAGGGAGCGGGACACTCCTCCCTCCTTCCTCCTCTCTCCTATCACACCTTGATGAAGATCTTCTTCTTGTACAACACCCACGCGGGGATGTAGATGATCAGCATGTAGAGGACGGCATACCCGAACGAGGCCAGCTTCGGAGCAACCCCGATGTTCGTCAGCCCGTCCATCCAGAGCCCGCTCAGCGACACGCCCCAGAAGATCGGTCCGTAGAACACGAGGGTGAGCATCCCCGCCAGGACGTAGGACGCAATGGCGTTTGCCCCGTAGACCCTGCCGAGCTTGGTCCCCCAGGTGTACCCGAGCATGTCCACGATGAGGAAGCACGCCGCGAGCCCCATCGTCCCGACGCCCGCGGTCCAGAGGGTGTAGGAGCTGGTCCAGAGGTTCTTGTTCAGCGGCATGAACCATCCCCAGGCTCCGCCGAGCAGGTACATCGCGAACCCCGCGAAGAAGATCCACGAGAGCTTCCGGTACGGCTCCTGGATGGCGAGGATCAGCTTGCCGACGAGCATCGCGATGATCCCGGTCACGATCGCCGGGAACGTGCTCATCAGCCCCTCGGGGTCCCAGGTCACCTGCCAGAACCTGCCCGGCACGAGCAGCCGGTCCAACCACGCGGTGATGTTCACCCCCGGCTCGTAGCTCGCCGCGATGAAGCCGCCCCCGATCTCCCGGATGGGGCCGATGTCCAGCAGGCCCTCGCTGTACTCGACCTGACCCGTCGCGAGCGCATTCCGTATGACGTCGTCGATCGGAACCGGCACGAGCGCCATGACCAGCCAGTACCCCACCAGGATCAGCGAAGCGATCCAGACTTGCTGCCTCCAACTCGTATTGAGGAACAGCAGCGCACAGACGAGGAACACGAGCGAGATCCGCGGCAGCACGCCGACGTACCGCATGCCCGCGAAGTCGAACGTCGGCCACAGCCACAAGAACCACCCGAGCAGCATGATCTTGACCGCCCGGGAGACGATCTTCTTGTAGAGATCCTTCTTGTCGGCACCGGCCGCCAGGCGCTTGGAGTACGCGAGCGTGATGGACACGCCCACGATGAAGAGGAAGAACGGGAAGACCAGGTCCGTCAGCGTGATGCCGTGCCACTCCGCGTGCAGCAGCGGCGGATATACGTGGCTCCACGAGCCCGGGTCGTTGACGATCACCATCAGGGCGATCGTGTAGCCCCTGAGGGCGTCCAGCGAGATCAGTCGCTGTGAAGGATCGAGTGCTTCGCGCATGTGCTCGATTCGCCCTTTATCGTAGGGTCACGACCGTTGGCAGGCTGGCGCGCCCGCGGGAATCGAAGGTGCTGAGCTTGATCACGGCTGCGGCGACGTCGACCGGCCCACTGTACAGCGGCGATGCGGCCGTGGGATCGGAGCCATCGGTCGTGTAGCGGACCGTCATCCCAGGATAGGCCGTGTTCGCGACCAACCGGCCGTTCTCCACCGTGGCGCCCGGGGGAGCGAGTCGATAATTGTATCCGCCGTTCATCCGGTCGAGTCGCGCGAACTCCCGCACGCCCAGCGCGTTGGCGAAGGCGTTCCAGGCAACGTCGATCGCGGCGTCGCGCTGCCGCCGATCTGCGATTTCGCCCCAGTCTGCCTGCCCGTACCACGCACGCTCGGCCAGCGCGAGCATCTTCGGGAGGTAGTAGTACTCGAGCCGGTCCTGCCCGCGCAGCGTCTCCGACCAGAGCTGACCCTGCAAACCCAGCACGTTGGCGCGGCCCGCCTCGGTTAGCCGTTCCTTCCCGACGAAGTCCGCGTCCGTGTAGAGCCTGCCGCCCGGATCCGCCCTGACGGATCGCAACAGATTGTACGGCACG
>JBDHDN010000302.1:0-5175 GCA_039591485.1 Gemmatimonadota bacterium | reverse complement strand
GACATGCAGGGGGTGGCGGCGGCGCTCGACGATATTGCCTACGACAAGTGGCTGGTGCTGGAAACCAGCGGTCGAGAGGGTCGCTTTCTGGAAGACACGCGAGCGAACGTGGCCTGGGCACGGCAGATGTTCCTGACCGCGTGACCGTCGCTGGGCGGAGGAGTGTGCGGTTGAAGCAGTTCACGCGGCCTGCCGCCTGGGCCGGACGGCTGCTGCGCCGACCCTACGTGTGGGGGCTCGCGAGCGGTATGATCGTCTTCGCCGGCATCCGTGGGGCGAACGACGTCACATCCACGGACGCGTTCTGCGACGCCTGCCACGTCCATCCGCAGGCGACGACCTCGTGGACGCAATCCACCCACTACGCGACGCAGAGCGGCACGGTGGTGCACTGCGTGGAGTGTCACCTTCCGCCAGGCGGCGTCGCCTATGCCACACACAAGACGCGACTGGGTATCCGTGACGTATTCGGCACCGTCTTCGGCGAGCAGGACAGCCTGTTCTGGGAAGAGCGATCGCAGCTCGAGCACGCGAGCACGTTCGTGTTCCGCGAGTCCTGCATCGACTGCCATCCGAACCTGTATCCCGTCGAGTTGACCGACAAGGGTGAGGAGGCTCACCTCCACTACGAGAACCACGCGGAGGAGATCCGCTGCATCAAGTGCCACTTGCAGGTCGGCCATTTCGACCCCGATGCCGAGGAGATCGACTTCGGACTCGCCGCAGCGGAACCCGCCGAGGTCTATGACGCGCCCGCCGTCGTCGACGGCTTCGTCGACTACACCGAGTACATCCCCGGCACCACGGTCTCGTTCGACATGGTGGCGATACCGGGCGGCAGGTTCCGCATGGGGAGTCCCGAGTCCGAGCCGTACCGTCGTGCGGACGAGGGTCCGGTGCACGTGGTCGCCGTCGATTCCTTCTGGGTGGGTCGCATCGAGGTCACCTGGGACGAGTTCGAGGCCTGGTACCGCGCCACGCGATCCGAGGGCCGCAGTGACACCAGGCTCATGGAGGAGGAGGACGTCGACGCCATCACGGGGGCCACCCCGCCGTACGTGCCGCCCGATCAAGGATGGGGGAAAGGTGACCGGCCAGCCATCACGATGACACACTACGCCGCCGAACAGTACTGTCGCTGGCTTTCGGCGGTGACCGGCAAGCACTACCGGTTGCCGACCGAGGCCGAGTGGGAGTATGCGGCACGCGGCGGCAGTGACGGCCCGTACTTCTTCGAGGGCACCCCCGCGCAGTACACCGGGCGACGATGGTGGAACCGACTCTTCGGACCGAAGACCGAAGTCCTCGACAGCTTCGTGGTCCATCGTGGCTCCAGTGACGGGCGCACACAGCCGCCCACCGTCGTGGCGCCCAACCCCTTCGGTCTCCAGCACATGCTCGGCAACGTTCGGGAGTTCACGGCGGACTGGTACGCACCCGACACGTATCAGCGGCGCGCCGGCGACCGTCTCGCCGTGAACCCCCTTGGGCCCGAAGCGGGAGACGAGCACGTCGTGCGCGGGGGGTCCTTCCGCAGCGACCCGGCCGATCTGCGCCTCGCGGCTCGCGATCACACGCGCAGCCGCGCATGTTTCCTCACCGACCCGCAGATTCCGAAGAGCCGGTGGTGGTATTCCGACTGTGTGGATATCGGCCTGCGCGTGGTCCGCTCGCGCGCAGAGCCGGGTGACGAGCACCGACGGAGGGAGGCAGGCAATGAGTGACACGTCAGAAGGACGGAGCCGACGGGAGTTCATCGAGACGCTCGGCGTCATCGGCGCTGCGGGGGCCGTGGGAGCATTGGTGACCGGGTGCGGCAGCGGTGGTGAGCTGTATGCCGATTATGCCTGGCCGCCGCTGCTGGAGCAGGCACCCGACGGACCGGTCCTGAGAGCCGGCTTGGTCGGCTGTGGAGGGCGCGGCACCGGCGCGGCCAACGACTTCCTCGATGCGGGGCCCAACCTCGAGATCATCGCACTCGCGGACGTGTTTCAGGATCGTTTGGACGAGTGTCGGGCGAGCCTGCGGGAGGACAGGGGTGTCGAGGTTCCGGACGAACAGTGCTTCGTGGGATTCGACGCCTACGAGCGGCTGATCGGTACGGACGTCGACATCGTGCTGCTGGCTACCCCGCCCTACTTCCGCCCGCAGCACTTCGAGGCCTGCGTCGATGCGCGGAAGCACGTGTTCATGGAGAAGCCGGTGGCCGTCGACCCGGTGGGCGCCCGCTCCGTCATGGCATCGGCCCGGACCGCCGATGGACTGCGGTTGTGCGTAGTGACGGGAACGCAGCGGCGCCACCAGGCCAATTATCTGGAGACGTTCCGGCAGATCAACCGCGGCGCAATCGGCGACGTGGTCGCCGCCAACTGCTACTGGAACGGGCGTGTACCCTGGTGGCGGGACCGGCAGGGTGGCTGGACCGACATGGAGTACATGCTCCGCGACTGGGTGAACTGGACGTGGCTCTCGGGCGATCACATCGTCGAGCAGCACGTCCACAACCTCGATGTGGTCAACTGGTTCCTCGGCGATGCCCATCCGGAGAAGGCGGTGGGAGTTGGTGGCCGTGCGCGCCGCCCGTCGGGCGATCAGTACGACTTCTTCAGCGTCGACTTCACGTACCCGCACGACGTCCACGTCCACAGCATGTGCAGGCAGATCGCGGGCTGCACGGACAACGTGTCGGAGCTGATTCGAGGCACGAAAGGCTCTTCGAACTGCCGGGACGAGATCTGGCAGGCAGACGGGAGCGCACAGTGGCGCTATCCGTACGCGCTCGATGAGAACGGCGACGAGATCGAGCCGCGACCCTACGTCCAGGAGCACGTCGATCTTGTCACGGCCATTCGCACCAATCAGCCGGTCAACGAGGCGGCCCGGACGGCGGTGGCGACGATGACGGCGATCATGGGCCGGATCTCGTGCTACACCGGCCGGGAGGTCACGTGGGATGAGATGATGGAATCCCCGATTGCCTTGGGTCCCGAGCAGCCGGCGTTCGGCCCGTCGGAGCTGGTGCGGGCCGTCATCCCCGTTCCGGGCACGGCGTGAGCCCGTGAAGCACGCGCGCCCCGCTGAACTCGACGACAGGCGAGCATGACACCCTCGACCCAAAGGTGAGAAACGATGAGTCGGAAACTGCGAATGGGCATGGTCGGTGGCGGACCCGGAGCGTTCATCGGCGAGGTGCATCGGAAGGCCGCCCGCATGGACGGCGGGATCGAGCTCGTCGCGGGCGCGTTCGACGTCAACCCGCGTAAGAGCAAGCAGATGGGGCGGGAGCAGGGTGTCGATCCCAAGCGGGCCTATCCGGACTTCGAAACGATGATCGAAAGGGAGCTGCGGCGCCCCGAGGACGCACGCATCGACTTCGTGTCCATCACCGTACCCAACAACTGGCACTTTCCCATGGCGAAGGCGTTCCTCGAAGCCGGCTTTCACGTCATGTGCGAGAAGCCGATGACGATGGACGTCAAGGAAGCGCTGGCGCTGGAGAAGATCGTCACACAGAGCCGCAGGGTGTTCGGGCTGATGCACACGTACGCAGGCTACCCGATGGTGAAGCTCGCCCGCGACATGGTCAGGCAGGGCGACCTCGGGAAGATCCTCAAGATCGTCGTCCAATACCCCCAGGCGTGGCTGATCCGCCCGATCGAGCGCCAGGGACAGCAACAGGCGTCCTGGCGCACCGATCCGAAGCAGAGCGGTGCGGCCGGCTGCATGGGCGACATCGGGACGCATGCCTGCCATCTCGCCGAGTATGTCTCCGGCCTCAAGGTACAGGAGCTCTGCGCCGATCTGACATCGTTCGTCAAGGGACGCCGGCTCGACGACGACGGCAACTGCCTCCTCCGTTTCAACCGGGGCGCCAAGGGCGTGCTGCACGCCAGTCAGGTCTCGATCGGTGAGGAAAACAACCTGGCCATCTGGGTGTATGGTGAAGACGCCAGTGTCGAGTGGCACCAGGAACATCCCAACTATCTGTACGTCAACCGCATCGACGCTCCCCAGGAAGTGTGGAAGCGCGGGAACGCCTACGTCGCCGACAAGAGCCCGGCGGCCGGACGCGCGACGCGACTCCCCTCCGGGCATCCGGAGGCCTTCCTCGAGGCGTTCGCCAATCACTACTGCAACTTTGCCGACACCATTCGCGCGAGGCTCGACCGACGAAAGGCCGACCCGCTCGTCCTCGACTTTCCGGGCGTGCAGGACGGTGTCCGCGGCATGCGGTTCATCGAGGCCGCCGTGAAATCGTCGGCCAAGGGCGCCACGTGGAGGAAGATGTAAGGAGGAACGATGGCCAGACCAGTCACGCTATTCACGGGACAGTGGGCGGACCTGTCCCTCGAGACGCTGTGCGAGAAGGCTGCGGCATGGGGCTACGACGGACTCGAGCTCGCCTGCTGGGGCGATCACGTCGAAGTCGAGCGAGCGGCCAAGGACAAGCGGTATGCCAAGAGCCGCAAGGAGATGCTGGCGGACTACGGCCTCACGTGCTGGGCCATCAGCAACCACCTCGCCGGTCAGCTCGTCTGCGATCCGAACGATGACACGCGATCGGACATGTTCGCTCCGGACGACTGCCGGGGCGATGCCGAGAAGAAACGGCGCTGGGCCATCCGCGCGATGAAGCAGACGGCGAAAGCCGCGCAGAACATCGGGGTGAAGGTCGTGAACGGCTTCACGGGCTCGTCCATCTGGCACATGCTGTACAGCTTCCCGCCCGTGAGCGACAAGATGATCGCGGACGGCTTCGAGCACTTCGCCCGCCTGTGGGGTCCCATCCTCGACGAGTTCGACAAGTGCGGTGTGCGGTTCGCGCTCGAAGTCCATCCGACCGAGATCGCCTTCGACCTCCATACCGCCCGACGCGCGCTGGCGGCGGTCAAGAACCGCAAGGCGTTCGGCTTCAACTTCGATCCCAGCCATCTGCACTGGCAGATGGTCGATCCCGTCAGGTTCCTGCGGGCATTCCCCAAGAAGATCTATCACGTCCACATGAAGGACGCGGAGATCACCCTCGACGGCGACAGCGGGATCCTGGCGTCGCATCTGAACTTCGGCACGCCGGGACGAGGCTGGGACTTCCGTAGTCTCGGTCGCGGAGGGGTGGACTTCGAGGACATCATCCGGGAGCTCAACACGATCGGCTATCGCGGCCCCTTGTCCGTC
>JBDHDN010000301.1:0-5205 GCA_039591485.1 Gemmatimonadota bacterium | reverse complement strand
CTATGGGCCGATCGACCGCCGATTGCAGATCGACCAGGCCTTCCGGAAGGCGCTGCAGTACCGCCTGCCCGCGTACGTCGGCTGGCGCCACGCGCCCGGCGGGATAACCTATCTCCTCTTCATGGTGCTGGTCGTGACCGGGGTCCTGCTTGCGGTCTTCTATCGCCCCTCGGTCGAGGAGGCCTACCCCAGCATCCAGCACATCGTGTCGGGGCGGCCGTTCGGATGGCTCGTCCGTGACGTGCATCATTGGGCGGCCAATCTCATCGTGATCGCGCTGCTGGCGCATATGGCGCGGGTCTTCTTCGAGGCGGCGTACAAGCCGCCGCGCGAAACCAACTGGCTCCTCGGCATCCTCCTGCTCGGCGTGGTGCTGGCATTCGGTTCCACGGGGTACCTGCTGCCGTGGGATCAGTGGTCGTACTGGATCGTCACCGAGGTCATGAATGCCGTCGGTCACTGGCCCGTGATCGGCCCGACGCTCGCCGACCGGCTGATGGGGGACGTCATCGTCTCGGGCGCGACGCTCAGTCGATTCTTCGCGCTTCACGTGATCGTGCTGCCGTGGGTAGCGTTCGTGCTCCTCGGGTACCACTTCACCCTGGTGAGGCGGCGGGGTATTGCCCCGCCCATGGCTCTGCCGGAGGAGCAGCCGCGCCCGCGGAAGAGTGGGCTGGTCGGTCCAGAGGATGAGTCGAATGACGGCATTCCCTTCTTCCCCAACCACTTGCTGCGGTCGTTCATCGTCGGGACGCTGACGCTTGCCGTAACGGTGACGCTGGCGATTCTCTGGCCGCGTACCGTTGCGCCGCCTGCGGATCCGTATTCCCTGCCGGACCGCCTCGTGTCGACCTGGGTGCCGGTGGATGTCTCGCTCGCGCTCATCCGGTCGGTCGGGCCGTGGGGCCTCGGGGCGTTCTTCCTGCTCGGCGTGAGTCTGATTCTCATCCCACTGGTGGACCGCGGACCCGAGCGCCAGCTGCGCAAACGACCGGTGGTCGCTGCGGTCGGTCTGACCTTCTTCGTCGGCTATGTGGTGTTGTTCGCGGCCGGGCGGATCATTGGCTCCGTTCCCCCTTCCGCGGATCTGCGGCAGCCCGACGCCGGTGAACTGACCGTGCCGGCCCGACCAAGCGTCCCGCTGCCCGGGCCGGATCTCCCCGAGGTGCCGGGCGACGGGAGCGGCGGAGGTGCCCGATGAGGTGCGTTCCATGGGCACTCGGCATTGCCGGGGTACTGCTTGGAGCCGCTGCACCGACGCAGGCGCACGCACTCCAGCAGGAGCCGGCGGTATCCGATTCCACGTACGGATGTATCATCTGTCACGCGGATAAGCGCCGTGCCTTTTCCCAAGGTGTGCACGCCGAGCGGGATATTCGGTGTGAGCGGTGCCACGGCGGTGACCCCACGGCCATCGAGATCATGCCGGCGCACGCGGGACGGTTTCTCGGCACGCCGACGAAGCTCGAGACCGTGCGGCTCTGCTCAGAGTGCCATGCCGATCCGGACCAGATGCGACAGTTCGGGCTGTCGGCGGATCAGCTCGCGGAGTTCCGCACCAGTCGGCACGGGCAGTTGCTGCTCGAGGCGCGGAACGACGACGCTCCGACTTGTACGGATTGCCACGACGCGCATCTCATTCGGCGCACGGCGGACGCGCGCAGCGAGGCACACCCCACCAACATCCCGTTCACCTGTGCGACCTGCCATGAGGACGAGGCGCTGATGGGCCGCTACGGAATCCCGACGGACCAGCTCGAGCGCTATCGAGCCGGTGCTCACGGGATCGCCGTGTTCGAGAGGCGCAACTTCGCGGCGCCGACCTGTATCGGCTGTCACGGGTCCCACGCAGCGCTCCCCCCCAGGACCCGCGAGGTGACCGACGTCTGCGGCCACTGCCATCAGACCCTGGCGCACGAGTTCTACGCCGGGCCTCACGGCGCGGCGGCCCGGCGCCAGGCGATCCCCGGATGTCTGGCGTGTCACAGCAACCACGGCACGGAGCGCATTGCGTTCGATGCCATCGCCGACCTGTGTGCCTCCTGCCATGGAGAGGAGAGCACGATGTCGACGCTCGGTCGGGCGCTGCAGGAAGAGATCTTGCGGGCCGAGGAGGAGTTGCACCTTGCCGCTGAAGCGATCGAGGAGATGGCGGCCAGCGGACGCCCGGTGGAGGATGAGCGCTTCCGGTATGTCGCAGCCTTCACCGCATTTCAGCAGTTTGCGGCGACGCAGCACTCGTTGGATATCGAGCACGCCGAGGAGCTCGGGCGGCAGGTCCGTTCGAACACGGGCGTGATCCGTGCGACCGCCGAGGCCCACGCGGAGGAGCGGTGGGAGCACCGACTGCTGCTGATCCCGATCTGGTTCCTGGCGCTGTCTGCGGTGGCCTTCGCGGCCTTCAAACTTCGCGAGTTGAGACTTGGATAGCATGTCCGAGGTTGGCAAGAAGAAACGAGTGATCCGGATCTCCCTGCGCCTCGCGGTGCAGCTCGGCGTGCTGTTGATCATCCTGGGCACGATCGGCGCGGTGGGCTTCATCGAGTACAGCGCGCAGCCCAGCTTCTGCAACAAGTGCCACATCATGACGCCCTACTACGACTCGTGGGCGACATCCACGCACGGCGACGTTCCCTGCATCAAGTGCCACTATGCCCCCGGCATCAAAGCGGAGGCTATGGGGAAATTCCAGGCGGCCAATCAGGTCGTGAAGTACGTCACGGGCGCGTACGGCACCAAACCCTGGGCCGAAATCGAGGATGCCGCATGTCTGCGGTCGGGGTGCCACTCGTTGCGCAAGGTGGAAGGAACGGTCAGCTTCGTCGGGCCCACCAACCCGGACATCGTCGTCCGGTTCGACCACACACAGCACCTCGGCGAGCTTCGACGGGGCAAGCAACTGCGGTGCACCAGCTGCCACTCGCAGATCGTGCAAGGAAACCACCTCGCGGTCGAGACGGTGACCTGCAACCTCTGCCACTTCAAGGAGCGTGAGAGTGACCCGGTGGCCGGGTGCGTCGGGTGCCACCAGTCGGTCCCGCGTATCGTGTCCCCCGCGGGGTTCGTGGTGGATCATCAGCAGTACGTGCGTGATCTCGTCTCCTGTACGTCGTGTCACGATCAGGTGACCTCGGGTGCAGGGGACGCCGAGCAAGCTCGATGCTTCAATTGCCACAACGAGCCCGAGCGGATTGCCGAGTTCGAGAACACGCCCCTCGTACATCGCGTGCACATCGCGGAGCACAACGTGGAGTGCACGCAGTGCCACACTCCCATTCAGCACCGTCTCGTGTCGCTCAACGTCGGTGAGCAGCTCGAGTGCGCGTCGTGCCATCAGCGCGTGCACGAAGCTCAGCAGCAGCTCTACGCCGGGATCGGCGGACACGGAGCCGACAACCTACCGAGCTCGATGTTCCTCGCCCGAGTGTCGTGCGCCGGTTGCCACGAGCTCGGGCAAAACACGCGCGGACACGAGCGCGTCCAGTTTGCCGGGGAGGCCTCGTGTCTGTCCTGCCACGGCATCGAGTACGCGAATATCCTCCCGGCATGGCAGCAGGAGATGAACCGCAAGGTGCGGGAGGTGGAGCGGATCGTCCGGGGCGCGGCGAGTGCCGCGGGGTCCGCACCGGTGAGGGCGCGGGCGACGGTGGACAGCTTGCTGGCCCTCGCGCAGGCGAATCTGGAGTTCGTCCAAGGCGGCCGGGGCGCCCACAACATCGCGTATGCCGACCGCCTGCTACGCGCGAATCTCGAGTTTGTGCGCGAGGCGGTGGAGGTCGGGAACCTGCCGTACCGCGTGCCGGCGGTCGATCTCGGGCCGGCCATCGGCGAGAACATCTGTCTGCAGTGCCACCTCGGGGTGGAGCGGCAGGAGTCGGTCTTCCTGGATCGGCCGTTCGATCACGAGCGCCACGCCGTGTCCGCCGGTATCGAATGCGCGGCGTGCCATACCCCACTCGAGGATCACGGCAAGACGACTCTCGCGTCTCGCTCGGACTGCGCAGACTGCCACCACCGGCGGATCGACGAGCTGAACTGCGCAACGTGTCACGAGGGACCGGGCGGCGCGCCGGAGGCGCCCGTCGAGCATTCCGTTGGGCGGTTCCCGCACATCCCGCATCGAGAGTTCGGGCTCCAGTGCGCGACCTGTCACGATCCCCCGAGCATGGCCGCGACTATCGATTGCGCCCAGTGCCACGGGATGCACCATCAGCCCGACGCATCCTGCCTGTCGTGCCACAGGGAGAGCCCCAAGGCGATCCACGACGTCTCGTTCGCCCATCTGGCCTGTAGCCAGTGCCACGGCGAGAAGGTGGAGGGTATCACCGAGTGGTCGCGCACCGTGTGCACCGTGTGCCACCAAGACATGGTCGACCACAATGCGCCGATCGCCTGTCATCTCTGCCATGACTTTCCGGCCCCTGGTGCGGCCGAAGGCGGCTGACTCCCAAACCCGACGCTCTGTCACCGTACCCACCGTGTGCCGCCGACTCGGGACCGCAGCCCACCTCACCTGACGATGCGGACTCGGTGACTCGGCGGTCGCACTCGGTGCCCGCTCCCGAGCAGGGGATACAGCAGCAAGATCGTTGAATTCTTCTACAGAATGGTGTTGGAAATATCGACACCTCGATCCCGCCAGCAGCGCCGAGGAATTCCCCGATTTCGGCGCGGTGTGATCGGTCATGGTGTAGAGAATTTCTACAACACGTTGTCGCCGGATTCTACACCACACGCCCGGTGAGACTCATCTAAGCTGTTTTTTTACAAATACTTGTAGTCCTCTGTCACACGCTCTGCGAACGTGGTATTTGCCTTGCCTTTGAAATGGTCGCAGGTCTGTCGTTGTCTGGCTGGCCTGGCATGCCAACGACGTCACGACTCGGGCGAGGAGTAACAATGGTCGCGCTACTGCTGATCGTCTCGATCGCCGCCATGATCGCTCTGGACTACTTCGTCTTGCAGAAGCGACGGGCCCGGCGGGAGCTGGTCGGGCCCATCGAGGTGCCGGGGCTCCGGCCCCTCTCCGAGGTGTTTCGGCGGATCCCCGGGGGCGTCTTCCTGCAGCCGACGTACACGTGGAGCCGAATCAGAGAGGATGGGGAGGTCTCGGTCGGCTTGCATCCGCTGCTGTACGGCCTCGTGGGGGCACCGTACCAGCTCGACCTGGTTGTTGAGGGCCGGCACGTCGAGAAGGGAGAGCCC
>JBDHDN010000300.1:0-5221 GCA_039591485.1 Gemmatimonadota bacterium | reverse complement strand
GTCGCGATCCGGATCGCGGCCTGACTCAAGCGCTCTGCCCGATGCCAGATCTCGCGGCGACCTGAAGAGTCAGCACTCATGCCGGACAAGCTACACGGTCCCCGAGGACTTCTGCCAGCCCGCCCCGGCAGGAGCCCGGACGCCTTACGCCGTGCTCCGCTGGGCGGTAAATCTTCAACAGACCCTCTCACGGATGACGCACAGACGCTCTGAACCGATGGACCCGATCCTGCTCGTCCTGGTCTACTCTTCGGTGGCCGCCGCCGCCGCTGGTGTCGGCGCCATGCCCTATCTGTGGCATCCCGAGCCGCCGGCCCGGTGGGTAGGCTGGTCCAACGCGCTAGCCGGTGGCCTGATGCTCGGTGCAGCCTATTCGCTCATGGTTGCTGAGGGAGGACGGATCCCGCCGGCCGGGATGGTGGGTGTGGTGCTCGGCATGGTGTTCGTGAATCGGCTGCACGCGGCGTCAGGCACGAGCGACATGGACCTCAACCGAACCGACGGTACCGATCCAGAGTACGGTTATCAGGTCCTGCTGATCAATGCGTTTCATGCCGGCTATGAGGGCGTCGCCATCGGCGTGGCCTTCAGCGTCAGCGTCCCGTTCGGCGTGTTCATGGCTCTCGCCATAGCGGTGCACAATGTCCCCGAGGGGATGGTCTTGACGTCGATTCTCCTCGCCCGAAAGGTGCGGCTGCTGGATGCCGCTGGGCTCGCCGTCGCCACGAACGCCAGCCAGGTGCTCATGGCCCTCGTGGTGTTTGCGCTTGCGGGCGCAGCGCCCGGGTTGCTCCCCTGGGCGTTGGGCTTCGCTGCCGGCTCGCTGGTGTATCTCGTCATGGCGGAACTGCTGCCGCAGTGCTACCGGCAGGCGGGTCACACGAGCATCGCGCTGGTGACGATCGTGGCGATGGGAATCGTCATCCTCCTCCGTGGGGGCGGCGTTTGAGCCTGCATCCGGTCCTGCTCGTCTTCGGATTCGGTCTCATGACCGCGTTGGCCACGGGGCTCGGTGCCCTGCCGTTCGTCTTCGTGCGGTCCTTGGCGCCCCGAGTCGTTGCGCAAGCGAATGCCGTGGCATCGGGGCTCATGCTCGGCGCGAGCTTCGGCCTCGTAGCGGAGGGCACGCAGTATGGCGGGTGGCAAACCCTCGCCGGCGGGGTGATCGGCGTTGCGTTCATCCTCGCCACCGAGCAGCTGCTTCAGCGGCAGCAGGAGATGACGATCGGCCAGGTCCGCGGGGCCGACGCACGCCGCATGCTGCTCATGATGATCGTCATGACCGTACACTCCTTCGCGGAGGGTGTGGCGGTCGGCGTCTCCTTCGGTGGCGGTACTGCCCTCGCCCTGGTCATCGTCATCGCAATCGCGGTGCATAACGTTCCCGAGGGTGTCGCCATCAGTGCGGTTCTTCGACCACGTGGGGTGAGCATAGGCGGATGCGCGGGCTGGAGTGTCGTGTCGTCGCTACCGCAGCCGCTGATGGCGGTACCAGCCTTTCTGCTCGTCGACACGTTTCGGCAGGTGTTGCCCTACGGGATCGGCTTCGCCGCCGGCGCGATGGTGTTCATGGTGTTCCAGGAACTGCTGCCGGAGGCATACGACCAGGGCGGGCGTCCCTCGGTCGCCCTGACGGTCACGCTGACGCTCTTTGGGATGCTGGTCTTCCAGCAGTATCTCTGAGGACCGCCCGCCGCGGGTGCTGCGGTCAGAGGAGGTCGTCCGCCACCGCCCGCACGATGTCGGACGTGGGCAGGACCCCGACCAGCTCCTCACCGCTGATGACGAATAGTCGGTGCACGTCGTGCCGCTCCATCTCACGCGCCGCCACGCGCACGTCGTCCTCGGGACAAATGGTTCGCGGCGGCGTGCTCATGATGTCCCGCACGGAGGTGTCTTCGAGGACCGTCTGCCGCGCGGTATCGGACTGCTCAGCCGTCGCCTGAACGATATCGCTCGAGGACAGGACTCCCAGGGCTCGCCCGCGGCGGTTTACCACGGGGACACCGTGGACGTGTGCGTCCGCCAAGTGAAGGACGGCGTCCGAGATCGAGGCATCCTCGTGCACGACGGCTACGTCGGTCTCTTTCAGCTCGGCGACGTGCGTGCACTCTCTCCCTCTGTGCCGGCGTCTCGCCGGGCAGTGCTCGCCCATGCCATGGGCTCACGCCCTGGGAGGGCCATGGACCGGGATCACGAGCGTGGAGCAGGGGAGCCGGTTGAGGAGACGCTCTGTCGTGCTTCCCAGGAGGACCCGATCGACCCATCCCTTGCCGTGTGAGCCCACGACGACGAGATCAGCCTCCCAGGCGGCAGCCTCATCGGCGATGGTACGCGCCGGTGAGCCGCTGTCGACGCGGATCTCGGTCCGGCCGGTACCCGCGACCGTATCTGCGAGTCGCCTGGCCTCCGTCTCCGCGAGGCGATAGTGCTCGCCCACATCACTCTGGACCCCGACGTCCGGGATCGCCGGCATCGGTTCGACGACGGTCAGGACGCGGAGGGTGGCGCCGAACATTGCGGCGAACGCGTGAGCCTGCGTGAGTGTCGGCTCGGCGGTCTCCGAGAGGTCGATGGCGACGAGCACTCGGGAGAACCGCTGCACTGGGGCGGCGGCGACGAGTACGGGTACGTCGATGGTGCGGACCGCATTGTGCGCCGTGCTCCCACCGAACCACCTGACCGGTGGTGCATGGTGCTTCCCGCCCAGGACGAGCAGACCGGCAGATGTGTCGGCGATCACCCGACGAAGCTCCCATGCCGGGTTGCCGACGAGCACCTCGATCGTCCGCAGGACGTCGTCGGGCGCGTGCCCGCTGAGGGCCTCGACGACATGGGAGCGAGCGGCTGCGATCAACCCCTCGGTGAGGTCCGGCTGCGCGGGCTCGCCGCCGCGAAGGGCCGCGGACCGTGCAGGGGTCACATGCACCACTCGGCACGGCACGCCGGCAGCACGTGCAACTGTCCGGCCGGTAACCGCGGCGAGGGCCCCTGCGGCTGTCGCGTCCACTCCGACGATGACCGCTTCTCCCGTCATGCCACCCTCCCCGTGTGTGCCCAGGAGCACGGTGTCTGAGGCGAGTGTACGCCGACGCGCCGCACGGCGTCAAGCGAAGTGTCGCCACACGGGCCGTGAAGTCGCATTCAGAGCGATTTCACCTGAATTTCATGGCATTTCGGGTAGCATTCCGCGTCATCCTTGATGGGTGGCCACTGCGGGAAATGCCCTTTGAGGGAAGGGCCGGCGCTCGCGGCGCCGCCGAAGGCTGAGGAGCCTTGATGCCGGCCGCAGGCAAGACGATCGGGATCGTCGAGCAGGTAATCCGGTGTGAGACTAGGCAGGGCTCTGCGCCATACTAGCCTTGGCGCTCAGAACCAGACTTCGGAGGGAAATCCCTCGCCCCCGGTGCACGGGAGGGCACCGGGGGCTTCCCGTTTTTGGCATCCCGCTCATGACGGAGACGCGCTTCCAGGCCGCGGTGCTGACATGTCCTCCCCTGCCCATCCTCAGTCCGCCCCGGTCCGGTAAGGGGGCGCCTAGGTGAGTGAGACGCACTCGCCGTCTTCCGCCGCCCTGGCCGGCCAGCCGAACCGTTCGTTGATCGCTCCGGCAAGCGCTTCCGTTGCGGCCGGCTCGCCGTGCACTAGATAGCACTGATGCGGCGGTCGCTGGAAGCCCGACAGCCACTGTAGCAGTTCGCCCTGGTCGGCGTGGGCCGAGAGTCCGTCGAGTGATTCAACGGCGGCGCGCACCCGAACGTCCTGGCCATGGATGCGCACCTCCTCGGCGCCCTCGAGCAGCTGCCGACCTCGCGTGCCAGCGGCCTGGAACCCGACGAGCAGCACGGTCGTCCGTCGGTCGGTAAGCCGGAGCTTGAGATGGTGCAGGATCCGCCCGCCGGTGGCCATGCCGCTCGCGGAGATGATGACGATCGGTCCTCGGACGTCGTTCAACGCCATCGATTCTTCCTGCGTCCGGGTGAGACTGAACTGCTCCGGATACAGCGGGTGGTCCCCGGAATGGGCGACCATCCTCATATCGAGGTCATGTTCGGCCGTGTGCCGCAGGTAGATGCCGGTCACGTCTATGGCCATCGGACTGTCGACGTACACCGGTAGCTGAGGAATCCGACCGTCGTCCTCGAGTTGCCGGATCCACCAGAGCAGCTCCTGCGTTCGACCGACGGCAAAGGCCGGGACAAGCAGAGCCCCGCCCCGCTCGGCCGCGATGTGGACGCAGCGGGCCAACTCCTCGTCCACGGTCGGCGGATGGGTGCGGCCGCCGTACGTGGATTCCAGGAGCAGGACGTCGGCCTCCGGCACAGGCTGCGGATCGTGCAGAATCGGGCGGCCCCACCGACCCAGGTCGCCCGAAAACACCAGGTGGAAGGGATCGCGGTCCGATCGGCCGTCCAGCACGAGGTCGATCGTCGCCGAACCGAGGATATGGCCGGCGGTGCGGAAGGTGGCGGCGATCCCGTCGGTGATGCGGAGCGCCTCACCGAACGGCTGAGGCTCGAGTAAGGTCAGCGCCTTCTCGGCGTCGGCCATGGTGTACAGCGGCAACGCGGGCGCGTGCTTGGAGTACCCGTGATAGTTGGCGTGGCTGGCCTGTCGCTCTTGGAGGTAGGCCGAGTCCGGCAGGAGGTTGCCGAGCAGGTCGGCGGTAGAGCGGGTGCAGTACACCGGACCGCGAAAGCCACGGCGTACCAGGAGTGGCAGGTAGCCGGAGTGATCGATATGCGCGTGGCTGAGGACGACGGCGTCGAGCTCGGACGGAGCGAAGCTCGGGGCCAACCAGTTGCGCTCTCTGAGTGCCTTGAGCCCTTGGAAGAGACCGCAGTCGAGCAGGACCCGCCGCCCGTTGGCCGTGACCAGGTGCTTGGAGCCCGTAACCGTACCGGCTGCTCCGAGGAATTCGACGGTCGGCCGCTGGACTCCCATGGTTCCTCTCAACGAGCGTCGAGGTTCTCGATGAGGAACGCCCAACGGTCGGCCTGTTCCTCGATGATCTTCGCTGTGGGCTTCCCGGCACCGTGTCCCGCCCGGGTCTCCACACGGATCAACACCGGGGCATCGCCCGCTTGGGCGGTCTGCAGCGTGGCTGCGTACTTGAACGAGTGACCAGGCACGACCCGATCGTCGTGGTCGGCCGTGGTCACCAGCACGGCGGGATAGCGCGTACCGGGCACCACGTTGTGCAGCGGCGAGTAGGCGTGGA
>JBDHDN010000299.1:0-8673 GCA_039591485.1 Gemmatimonadota bacterium | reverse complement strand
GCTCGCGCGAGGTGAGTACCGAGTCACTTCGGCCGTGCGCAAACCACCCGTGATCACGGCAACGGTGCTGCAGTGGACTGGTCAGTCGCCCTCGATGGACATCATGGAGCGAGCGCGGCGCTGGGAAGCGCGGGAGCCGGAGGCGTGTGTGAGCGTGTTCTATGGGTTCCCGTGGGCCGATGTCCCCGACGTCGGGGCGACCGTGATGGTCATGACCAACGACCACCAGGTGCTTGCGGACAGCATCGCCGACGACATGGCGGATTTCATCTGGCGCGTGCGGGAGAGGTTCGCTGCCGGCACCTTCCCGGTACCCGCGGAGGCTGTCCGTCGCGCGAGGGTGGCACTCGATGCGGGACGGTCCCCCGTCGTGATCGGCGACTACAGCGATCGCAGCGGCGACGCGACCCATCTCCTGTATGAACTGGTGCGCCAGGGCGTCGGCAGTACGCTCGTCGGCACGATCCGTGACGAGCACGTACTGGCCGCGCTCGCAGAGCGCGGGGCGCACGCCGGCGACCGGTTCACCATGGACGTCGGCGGGTTCGCTGGGCCTGCGAGTGGCTCGCCGGTCCGTGTCGAGGGGACGCTGCGATACTTCGGGGAATGGGGTCGGTTCGAGCGCGTAGCCGCCGTGGCGTTCGGGAACGGAAATGTGGTCGTCATCACACCGGCCTTGGTGCAGATCACCCACCCCGACCAACTGGCGTTCGGTCCGGTCGATCCCCGCAGCTACGACGCTTTTGTGGTCAAGTCACGTGTCCACTTTCGACGCGGATTCGATGAGACCGGGTTCGCGCGGGCCGTCATCATCGCGGATGCGCCGGGCCCGTTCCTCGGCACGACTGCGCTCGACGCGCTCGAGTACGATCACGCGCCTATCGACCGACTGTACCCGTTCGGGGAGTCAAGCTGGCGCTGACCGAAATGGCGGTCTCGTGGAGATGCCGAGGTGGGGGGCCCCGAAGGGCGATCTCGCCTCTGTCGTGTGCCGTACGGGGGATAGCTACTCGCTGCGCTCGACCAATCGATCGAGGAGCAACCCAAGTTCGTCGGGTGTAACGCTGCCCTGTGCAGTCACAAAGAACTCCCCGAACCGTACCGTCCCCAGGGAGGAATCCGCGCCCACAGGCTGCACGCTGAGAACCCCTGTCTCGCCAGCCGGGGCGCGTGTGAACGGCTCGACCGTGAGGGTGACGCGTCGTCCCGAGGGCAGGCGCTGCACGACCTGGTAGCTCGCGCTGCTACGGGCTACGCCCTCCACTTCGAGTCCCGCGATCACGATCTCCGGACTGCGCGTCGATTGCGCTGCTGCCGCCGAGCGGGGCCGCTCGAGAGAGGCCAGCGCGGCCGGATCACTGGTGATGCGACCCGCTTCGGTGATGAAGTCGACGCTCGGTGCATCGATCGAGCCGGCATCGACGGCCTTGACCGCCTCCGTGGCCGTGGCGAGCGCCCGTTGATCCAGGGGTACCGGCTCGACTTCAGGTTCTTCGGTTCGGCCTTCGATGGCGTTGAAGCCGCCAATCGTGAAGTCCAGGGCAGCTGACCGGCTGTCCGTGGCGAGGGCTCCCGTTCCCGCGCCGCCGGCGACCGGCGTCGCCGGCGGCGCCGATGAATTGCCTGGTGCCGTGGCTCGTGGCTCGCTTGCCGACCGGGGCGGTTCGGCGCCCAATTCACCCCTGGAAGAGAAGGCGCCGAGCGCCAGAAGACTCACTCCAAATACCGCCACGGCTGCGGCGGCCAACGCCGGGAGCGCCCAGGACGGCCGTGCGCTCCGGTTCCGCCTGCCGACGCCTGACCACTGGCGCCTCGGAACCGACGGCTCCTCCCGTACGGCCGACGCGACCGTCGCAACCGTTTCTGGTGTAGCCTGATCGAGCGTTATCGGTGCAGCGGCCTCGCTCTCCTCCTCCCGCTGCTGCTGCTCCTCCTCGTCCTCCATGTCCCCAGGCGGCACGGCCGTGGGACCAAGCGGGGTGGCTCGATCCGACGTTGTCTGCTCGGGTGATGGTGGCGCTGGAGCCGACTCGGGCTGCGGCAGGCTGATGGCTTCGAAGACGGAGGTGTCGCGGAGCGGCCTGGCCGGCTCCGGCGGAGCGGCGGGCGGGGGGTCCGGGGTCGTGGCCGGGCCAGGGTTGAACGCGACGATCGGTTGTGGGCTGCTCTCTCGCTCCGGGGTGCGGGGAGCGTTCCCGGTCTCGGTCGCTCCAGCCTGTGGTGAAGCTGCACCTGAAGTGGATCCGATGCACCGGTCGGCGACCTCGAGCAACCGCTCGAGCATCGGCTTCAACTTGGTGTCGGGAGCGGATTCCAGATCCCGCAGCTTGCTCAGCGTCTTCCGCATCCGGGCACGCTCGGCGTAGTCGAGCAGGACGAGCCGTGCTGGCTCGACCTGGTCGTGCTCGAGCATTACCCTCGCGAAGGTAAAGTACGTATCGGTGCGACTCGAATCGGTACGGATGATCTTCACGCAGAGAGCAATGACACTCCGGTGGCTGCCCAGCTCGGCGTAGCGGCGGGCTGCCCGCTCGAACATCTCGATCGCCGCCACGGCACGCCCCGTCCTGAGGGAGAGGTCGCCCATCTTGACGAACAACGGAGCTTCGGGCTCCACCGACGTCGTCTCGAGCTGTGCGAGGATGCGCTCGTACACGTCGAGGGCGGCAGCAGTGTCGCCACGCCGCTCCAGGGCGCGAGCCTGCTCCTTGAGGGCGGCGATGTTCATCTAGCAAGGCTCCCGGATTGAGCGCGTATCCGGCCGGAGCTACGACTCCGGCATTCTCACGCCACTACATTGGCACGGAAGGCGCCGAACGGCAGTGATCTTCCGCACATCGCGGTGGGAGATTCCCACCCCGCCCCTAGCCCGCAGCAGAGTCGCTGCCTATCGTTCGCCGGGGCACGCCTCGCGAGGGGGCTGATGGCGGATGAACGACCCGGTATCGCACAACGTCTCGGCCTCTATCTGGATCGCGGGGGGCCGGATCCGTTGTATCGCCAGATCGTCGATCGTCTCTGGCTCGAGGTGGTGACGGGGAGCCTCGATCCGGGTGAACGGCTACCGACGATCCGTCAACTCGCGGTCGACCTTGGTATCCACCCCAACACGATTTCGCGGGCTGTGCGAGAACTGGAGTTGCTCGGGGTGCTGACAGTCCGACCCGAGGGCGTGTTCGTATCACTCTCGACGCCCGATTCGTCCAGCCTCGAGCGCCAGGCGCAGCTGGAGCGTCTGTGTCGGGACCTGCTCACGCAAGCCGAGGCCTTCGGGTTCTCCGTGCACGAATTGATCGACATGTTGCAGGATCTCAGGGCAGACGAGTCCGGCGCTGCAGGAGGGGAGAATCATGAGCAATGAGTACCTGCCGGTGCGAGCTGCGGGTGGTGCCGCGCGCCGCTACCAGGGGAGGTCGAGCGCGCGCCATCAGTCGCCCGACGACACTCGAGCCGGCCTCGGGTCGGCAGGGGGCATCGTCGGCCTCGGAGCTGCGTTCTCCCTGCTCGCTGCGCCCGTCGGGATTGCCATCGTGGGCGCGCTGGCGGCGGGCGTGGGCTGGTTCATCGGTTCGACGATCAAGTTCGCGGATCAATGGGAAAAGGCCGTCGTGCTCCGCCTCGGTCGCTACCGGGGTCTGCGTGGACCTGGGGTGTTCTTCGTGATCCCCATCGTCGACCGGATTTCCTACCACATCGACCAGCGGATCAGGACCACGGACTTCGGGGCAGAATCGTGCCTCACGAAGGACACGGTCCCAGTGAATGTCGACGCCATCGCATTCTGGATCGTGTACGATGCCGAGCGCGCCGCTCTCGAGGTGCAGGAATACCAGGAAGCGGTTGTGCTCGCGGCGCAAACAGCGCTACGCGATGCGATCGGCAAGCACGACCTGGCGGAACTCATTCAGTCGAGGAAGGAGCTGGGACGAGGTCTCCAACAGATCCTCGACGCGAAGATGCACGATTGGGGTATCCAGGTGCAGTCGGTGGAGATCCGTGATGTGATCATCCCGAAGGCGCTCGAGGAGGCCATGTCGCGCCAGGCTCAGGCCGAGCGGGAGCGCCAAGCGCGGATCATTCTCGGCACGGCCGAGACGGAGATTGCGGAGAAGTTCGTAGACGCCGCCGCCCGCTACGGCGAGAATTCCACGGCGCTCAACCTCCGGGCGATGAACATGCTCTACGAGAGCATCGTCAAGCGGGGATCCCTGATGGTGGTACCGTCCGGACTCGCCGACTCCCTGAACGCCCCTGGCATCATGGGACTGGCGGGTGCCGCGGGGATCGCGCCAGAGTCGGCGGGTCGGGTGAAGGAGCCGGTCAGCGAGGATGAGGATGACGAGAGCGTGCCATAGCACGTCCCGACCGGCTGGACACCCTCCCGGCTGAGTCCCTCCGTGCTTGCCGACCTCTTCACCGAACGCTGGTTCAGACGCTGGCAGGAGGAGCTGAACGCGAGCGAGGCGTACCGCCATGCGGCGCGTCACTGGGAGTGGCCGGTGGTACTGGTAGTTCGGCCGGAGCCGACAGCGGGATTCCCCACGCAGTTGGCACTCTACCTCGACCTGTATCACGGCGAGTGCCGAGCGATTCGGGTGGCGCAGCGGGGAGACCGAGACGCCGTGAAGTACGTGATCGAGGGAGATGCCGAGACGTGGCGGCAGATCCTTCACCGAGAGCTCGACCCCGTCATGGCGCTCATGCAGCGCAAGCTCCATCTGGAGAAGGGCGGGTTGCTTGCTCTGAGCCGGCACCTGAAGGCTGCCCGCGAGCTCGTACTCGCAGCGACCAGAGCGACAGCGGTGGAAGAGACCGCGCCGAGTACGGCAACAGCCGTGTCGACCGGAGGCGTCATAACACCCCCGCGCTTCGCGACCATGATCCCCGACAAACTTCGCCACGATACGCTCCCGATGCGGCTGTATCACAAGGCGAAGCGACTCGGTACGTGGGACCCGCAGGACCTCGATTTCGCCCGTGACCAGCACGATTGGACCGGCCTGTCGGCGCTCGAGCGGGAGGTCGTCCTGCATCTCACAGCGTTGTTCCAGGCGGGAGAGGAGTCGGTGACCGACGAGATCGTCCCTCTGATACTCGCCGTTGCGAATGACGGTCACCTCGACGAGCAGCTGTATCTCTCGACGCTCCTGTTCGAGGAGGCGAAACACACGGAGTTCTTCCACCGGTTTCTGCGCGAGGTCGCTGCCACGCAGGAGGACCTCACCCGCTTTCACGGACCCAGCTATCGCGCCGTGTTCTACGCAGCCCTTCCCGGTGCAATGCGGCGATTGCTCGAGGACGTGTCGCCCACCGCACAGGTCGAGGCCTCGGTCACGTACAACATGATCGTAGAGGGCACGCTCGCCGAGACCGGGTATCACGCTTACCACGCCATGCTGGAGCGCAATGACCTCCTGCCCGCATTGCGCGAAGGCATCGGGTTGCTCAGGCGGGACGAGTCCCGCCACATCGCGTACGGGCTGCACCTCCTCTCCCGTCACCTCGCTGCGGATCCGCGGCTCTGGGACGTGCTCAGGCACCGCATGGAAGGTCTGCTGGAACCTGCGCTCGGCGTGATCCACGAGCTGTTCGATACCTACGACGCCATGCCCTTCGGCCTGAGGATCGAGGAATTCGTGGACTATGCCATGCGCCAGTTCGAGGCTCGGATGGCGCACCTGGAAGAGGTGCGCGGCGGTGGATGTCGGGAGGCGGTGGATACCTGACCGGCATCGGGGCGCGCGCGTGCGGGGGGAGGGCGAAGGGCAGGGTGATGAGGGAAAGGAGAGGGGTGGAAGGTGGAACGACGGGTGAAAGGTGAAGCGTGAAGCGGGGACGCCGGAGCGTGGTGTGAGCGGCGAAGGCGGGGAGGGAACCGTGCGGGACTCGCGCAGCGTGCCTGTGGCTGCGCTTCTCCATCATACCGGCATCACTGTGCCGCTGATCGGCGGTGCGATGTTCCCGTGCAGCAATCCCGAGTTGGTGGCAGCCGTGTCACGGGCCGGCGGGATCGGCGTCGTGCAGCCGCTCACGCTGACGTACGTGTTGGGCCTCGACTTCCAGAAGGCCCTTCGCCGGATCCGGCAGCTCAGTGCTGGCAGACCGGTGGGCATGAACGCCCTCATCGAGTCGTCGTCACAGGCGTACCACGAGCGCATGGTGCGGTGGGTCGACGCAGCGCTCGAGGAAGGTATCCGCTTCTTCGTGACCTCACTTGGCAAGCCATACTGGGTCGTGCAGCGGGTACACGCCGTCGGCGGTATCGTGTACCACGACGTGACCGAACGGAGCTGGGCGGTGAAGGCCCTCGAGTCCGGAGTCGACGGGCTGATCGGCGTGAACTGCAACGCCGGCGGGCACGCCGGCCCCCGCACCGCCGAGCAACTTATGGACGAACTCGAGGATCTCGGTGTGCCGGTCGTCTGCGCCGGCGGCGTGGCCACGGCCACAGACTTCGTGCACGCTCTCGAGTTGGGATATGCCGGGGTGCAGATGGGCACCCGGCTGATCGCCACGACGGAGTGTGGGGTGAGCGAGACCTACAAGCGGGCGATCGTTCGGGCGACGGCCGACGACATCGTCTTAAGCGAGCGCGTCACCGGCGTACCGCTGGCCGTCATCCGCACACCGTATGTCGAGCGACTTGGGCTCCGTGCCGGACGGATAGCTCGCTGGATGCTGCGCGGTCGCCGTCGCAAGCGCCTGATGCGCGCACTGTACGCGGTGAGGTCCGGCCGGACGCTGGCACGGTCGTCCCGAGGTGGCCGAGGCGCCAGGCAGTTCTGGCAGGCCGGCAGGAGCGTCGCCGGGGTGAAGGGGGTAGAGCCGGTGGGGGAGATCGTGGCCGGCTGTGCCACCGCGGCGCGTGACGCCGGGCTCATTTGATCGGGTGCTGTCGACCGACTAGTTTCCAACTACGAGTTTGCCCCGGCGGAGTCTAATGAGCTCCGCACGGTGACGACCGACCTAAGGAGTTTCGCGCGGTGACGTTGTCACGTCACCGCGCTCTATCTTTCAGGATCATGTGTGGGATTTGCGGAGAGGTACGATTCGACGAGCGGCGCCCGTCGGCAGCGGCGGTCGAGGCCATGATGGATGTGCTGGCCCCCCGCGGTCCGGACGGCAGCGGGCTGGTGGCCCGCGATCATGCGGCCTTCGGTCAGCGGCGACTGAAGATCTTCGATCTCAGTGAGCACGCGCAACAACCGATGGTGGATAGCACGCTCGGCCTCATGATCGTGCACAACGGGGCCATCTACAACTACCGGGAATTGCGTTCGGAGCTCCAGAGCCTCGGGTACACCTTCTTCTCGACGGGCGATACTGAGGTGGTGCTCAAGGCCTACCACGCCTGGGGCGCCGCATGCGTGCACCGCTTCAACGGCATGTTCGCCGTCGCCGTCTTCGAGCGGGACACGGGTCGTGTGGTCCTCATGCGCGACCGGCTCGGCATCAAGCCGCTGTACTACTCGCAGGTCGACGGTGGTCTGCGGTTCGCCTCCACGCTCCCGGCCCTCGCGGGCAGCGGTGGCGTCGATACCGACATCGATCCTGTGGCCTTGCACCACTACATGGCATTCCATGCCGTCGTGCCACCGCCGTTCACGGTGTTGCGCGGCGTGCGCAAGCTGCCTCCGGCTTCCATCATGACGGTCGAGCCTGACGGCGCGTGGAGCATCCGGCGGTATTGGGACCTCCGATTCGAGCCGCTGCCCGGCGATGAGACACGGAGCGCGGAGGAGTGGCAGCACATGATCATGGAGTCCCTGCGCCGGTCGGTGGCCCGGCGACTGGTTGCCGACGTGGAGGTCGGCGTGCTGCTGTCGGGTGGACTGGACTCGAGCCTCGTCGTTGGGTTGCTGGCCGAGGCGGGAGCCTCCGGGCTGCGCACCTTTTCGGTAGGATTTGAGTCCGTGGGCGACGAGGCCGGCGATGAATTCCGCTACTCGGACGTCGTTACGCGGGCGTTTGACACGACCCACACCAAGATCCGCGTGACGACCGATCGGGTGCTACCGGAGCTCCCGGCGTGCATCCGGGCCATGTCGGAGCCGATGGTGAGCCACGACGTGATCGGCTTCTACCTCTTGTCAGAGGAGGTCTCCAGGCACGTCAAGGTCGTGCAGAGTGGACAGGGGGCGGATGAGGTCTTCGGTGGCTACCACTGGTATCCGCCGTTGCTGGAGAGCAACGACCCCGTCGCTGACTACGCGCAAGTGTTCTTCGATCGGGAGCACGAGGAGTTCCGCGAGGCGGTGGACCACCGATTCTGGGATGACGACCACAGCCTTGCCTTCGTGGCGGAGCAGTTTGGTCGATCCGGGGCGGTGCGAGGGATCGACAAGGCGCTGCGTCTCGACACCACGGTCATGCTGGTGGACGATCCCGTGAAGCGCGTGGACAACATGACCATGGCCTGGGGGCTCGAAGCCCGCGTGCCCTTCCTCGATCACGAAGTCGTCGAACTCGCCGCGCGCATACCGGCCGAGCTGAAAGTCGCGGGTGGCGGCAAGTTCGTGCTCAAAGAAGCCGCTCGCGCGGTGATCCCGGCCGACGTGATCGATCGGCCCAAGGGGTACTTCCCGGTTCCCGCGCTGAAGTACTTGCGCGGACCCTACCTCGAGATGGTGCGCGACGCAATCACCGGTGCCGCCGCCCGTCGTCGCGGCCTGT
>JBDHDN010000298.1:0-5714 GCA_039591485.1 Gemmatimonadota bacterium | reverse complement strand
CCCGCAGCCACGTCACCATGTACAGCCCGAGAATGTCCGCCTTGCCCTCCTCGATGGCCGAGGCGTGTTCCTTGAGCGCCTCCCGCACCGTCCCTCGGCCGTTCACCGTCGTGTTGATGCCGAGCCCGTGGGCGACCTCGTGAAACATGACGTTCTCGAAGAACGCGTCGAAGGTGATGTGCGCCCGTTGGTCCGCGGCGATCAGTTCCCGGGCAATGGGCACGAGGATCCGGTCGAACTTCGCACGCATCGCGTTCTTGAGCTGCAACCGACGGGTGCCCTTGGTGGCCTGTACCGCTTCGTCGTTGGGGAGGTTGATGGCGATCGTCTTGCTGCCCGCGTTGGCGTCGCCTGCGTAGAAGACGACGTCGTAGGCGTTGAGGTCGCCCTCCGTGCCGGGCATCTCGCGCTTGTAGGTCTCGGCGACGGGAAGGCCGCGCTGCAGCTCTGGCAGGTACTCGGCAAAGCGCGCGAGCCGCTCGCTCCACGCCATGTCCTTGACGAGCACGAACGCTTCGTACGCGGCCTTGTACCCGAACAGCTGGTCCTCGTAGGTCTCGATGGCCCCGATCACGATGTCGAGCCGGTTGTCCTTCATCTCCATCCAGGCGAGATCGGACGGATGGTATTCGTCGCTGACGAGTGCGTCGGCACGCATCGACAGGTAGCGCTCGAGATCCGGATCGTCGGCCAGCGCAGCCGCCGCGCGGAGATGGGCCGCAGCCGCCTCGAGTTCTTCCGGGAACGCCTCGTGGTAGGGAACGGGATGGAGCGAGCCGTCGTCGCCGCGTCGTACGAGCGTGTACAAGCTCTGCAGCCGTTCGCTGGCTGCGGCCGGCGCGTCGAGGGCCGCCTCGAACTCCGTCCTCGTCATGTCCGACGGGTAGAAGTTGGCGCCGGGCGGCTTCGGCCCCACGCCGGGAAGAAACGGCTCATTGCCCCGCAACCGGTCCCACGGCCCGTAGTTGATGGCCACCAGTTGCCGCGTGGCGGGATCGTCGATGCTGCTGAGCAGTGAATCGGGATCGCCGTAGGCCTGCTGCCAGAACAGGTCGGTCATCGGCTGTGCCGCCTCGATCAGGAGGGGCAGCATCCCGCGTTCGCGCTCCGTGAGCAGGGACATGTCGGTCGTCAGCTGCACCGTCGCGTAGCGGTCGAGCCCCTCCGTGATATCGCTCGGCGTTTCCTCGACAGGCGGCTCAGCGGCGCACGCAGCCAGCAGTATCAGTCCTACCGCGCTGGCGCCCGCACCCGTAAGCCGTCCGATAGCCATCAGCCCCTTACTCATCGATTACCCCCGACGTAACATGGACCGCGCCTGGCAATGACCAGAGAATATATCCGTGGAATCCCGCTCGGACCGCTTCCGCGCGTCCTGGTGGGTGCCGTGCTGCTCAGCTTCGCGCCGGTGCTCGTGAAGCTCGCGGACGTCGGGCCGACCCCCGCCGGTTTCTACCGAATGGGCGTGGGGGGCGTCGTACTTGCCGCGATCGTGCTGGTCCGCGGGGGCGCGTGGCGCGGCGCCGGCCGGCGCTACCTGATGTTGTGCGCGGCTGCGGGTGCCTGCTTCGCCGCGGACCTCGCGTTTTGGCACCGCAGCATCGTGCTCATCGGACCGGGGCTCGCCACCATCCTTGCCAACTTCCAGGTCTTCGTGCTGGCAGCCGTCGGGATCGTCGTGCTCCGCGAGCGAGCGTCGCCTCGCCTGCTGGTGGCGATTCCTGTCGCGATCGCCGGGCTGTTCCTGGTCTTCGGGCTCGACTGGGGCGCGCTCGACACCGATTACCGTTGGGGCGTGGTCTTCGGGTTGCTGACCGCAGTGTCGTACGGTTCCTACCTGCTCGCGCTGCGGCAGGCACGACGGCGCGCGGGCATGGCGGATGCGATGGCTACGGTTGCCACCCTGTCACTTCTCTCGGCGGTAATCTTGGCGGGGCTGGTAAGGCTCGAGGGGGAGACGTTCGCGATCCCCGACGTCAGGAACGCCGGGGTGCTGCTGAGCTACGCCGTCGTCGTGCAGGTGGTGGCCTGGGTGCTGATCTCGAGCGGTCTGCCGGGGGTCGCAGCGTCGCGCGCGGGTCTGCTGCTGCTGCTCCAGCCAACGCTTGCGTTCGTGTGGGATCTGCTGCTGTTCGCGCGCCCCACATCCGGCGTCGAGCTGCTCGGGGCCGTGC
Source organism: Gemmatimonadota bacterium (assembly GCA_039591485.1). Taxonomy (GTDB): domain Bacteria; phylum Gemmatimonadota; class Gemmatimonadetes; order Gemmatimonadales; family GWC2-71-9; genus JAOTVV01. The sequence continues at coordinate 3,540 of JBDHDN010000298.1, read as the reverse complement.
TCACGCTGGTGGCGATCTACCTGGGGCTGACCGGGAGGCGGGAAGAAGGGTGAAGGGACCTTCGGGGTCGAATACCGACAGACACGCATGTTGTTTCCCGACGATCCCCGTCCACATTTGTGGTCGGCAGTCGCTCACAATGACGGTGCAGTGTCCTCATCGCCCCGGCCCGCTGCGCGCAGGTCGGGGCAGACTCGTGGAGGCTGTTCCATGCGGCGTGTCATCACGGGGGTGTGCCTGGCAAGTCTGGTGGTAGGTGGAACGGCGTCGGCGCAGATCCGGTTCGGTCTGCCGGCAGGCAAGGCGCCGGTGTCCATCAAGGAGTACGAGGACGGACCTGTGCTGCTGACGCGGTTCGTGATCGAGGGCGAGTCGCAGGATGCGTGGACCTCGGCGCTCGAGATCTTGGAGTTCTCCAAGGGGGGCCAGCCGGGAAGCGCCGCAGAGTGGTTCGAGGCCTATCGGGCCGCCGGGGACGAGCACTGCCCGGGTGCCGCCTGGACAATCGTGCAGCAGGACAAGAACAGCCTGCTGTACGAGCGCGAGACGAGGGACTGTGACGGAAACGCGCCGCAGCACGCGCTGAGCCGAGTGCTGTACGGCACGAAGCAGGTCTTTCTCCTGATCTTCACGACGAGCGGCGAGCTCACGGCGGAAGATCGGGACCTGTGGATCACGACGTTGGGCAACGCCTCCTCCAAGTGATTGCGTCCTGGCGAGCGCCCGATCATCGCTCTCGGGTCCGGGTGGCAATCGTCGCCGCCGCGGGATATGCTGCGCCGTGGATGACCGCCGCGGGCGTGAAGCTCTACCTCGACGCCCGGGCCCAGCCAACGCACGCCTGGCTCGACTTCCTGAACCCGGTGGCGCTTGCCGTGATCGTCCCGGCGACGGCGGTGTGGGCGACCCCCTTCTTCGCGCTTGCGCTGATCGCTGTCGTGCTGCAGCGGCTGCCGCAGATGGCGTGGCTCAGCAGGAGCGACCGCTGGCTCGTGGTCGTCGGCGGACTCGCCGCCGGCCTGTGGGGCGAGGTGCAGGTGTTCGTCGAGGTGTTCTGGGACTGGGACGCGATGGCGCTCTTTGCCGGATTCCTGCTACCGGCGTTGTACGTGCCGCACATTCTTGGCGGTGCCGCGCTCGGTGCGGCGGTCGCGCTCGGGTACGGCGTGATCCGCAGAGGAATGGGATCACGCCCGTAGCCGCCTCAGGGCGCGCGAGCCGGCGACTAGTTCTCGGGCCTTGGGGGGCAGGTCACCGCCAGTTCCGCGCTAGTGGTCAGGAACACGGCACCGGCCCCTCGTCGACTCGGGTTGGCCCCGGCGCCGGATGTGTACTCCCGTCAGAGGAGCCGCCAGTAGGCCAGGAACCCGACGAAGCTGAGCGTGGCAATCGCTGCCAATGTGTAATGGGTCCGCACGACGGGGCCCCACCGGTGATGCCGCCACGCCGAGGCGGCGAGACCCAGCGAAACGATCCCCAGTGCCAGCACGACCCAGGGCAAGGCGAATGCCGAGGCCGCAGGCTGCGGTACTCCAAAGGCGAGCGTGAGCGGCCTCGTGCGCGCCGTTGCCGCGATCGTCCATGCCAGCACGCCAACGAAGACTAATGCGGCGGCGCTCGCCGCTCCCGCCGTCACGATTGGGAGGATCGTCGGGCCGTTCTCTGCGGCGGGTAGCTGCCGCACTCGGCGTGTCGTCCAGGCCGCGGGCCAGACGACCAACCCGGACAGCAGGACGAGGAGCGTACTCCCGAGCCAGGAGACGGCCGTGGCCGGTACACCACTGCGGAACGCCGATGCCAGCCGATAGACGCCGCTCGTCAGTCGGACGCCGGTGACGAACTGTATCGGAGTTCGCGCATCCTCGCACGCGGTATCGGGGCGCGTGGCGGGATCGTCGAGGAACTCCTGCATGATCCGGCGGATGCACCCGTCCACCGGCGATACGTGGCCCCCCGTGCGCGTCTCGACGTAGTGGCTGTTCGGCAGCGATGCGGCGGCCAGCCGGCCCCACTCCGGCGGCGTGATCGGGTCGAAACTACCAGCGAGAACGAGCGTTGGGATCGTGCTCGTCACCGGCGCGAGCTCGGCGGTAGCCGCCCGATGCTCGTGCCACGCGTCGCAGTCCTCGAGGTAGAGACGCACGAGGTCACCGTGAGGTGCGAGCCCCCGGGCCCGCGCCGCGTCCGCGCGCCGGGTCGCGTCTGTCCAATACGGTCCGCGCTCGTAGCATTCGACCGAGAGAAACAGGCCGCGACTCATGGATCCGGGATCGCTGATCCTGTCGGCGATCTGTGCGAAGAATGCGCCGTCGCGCCGTTCGAGCATGCGGATGATGAGCGGCACGTACGGGATCACCGACGACGGGTACAGCGCCTGCGACACCGCCAGCGCTGCGCTCCGCCCGTCGAGGACCATCCGTCCCGTGGGGAAAGCCACAGTGTCGTCGACGGTAATGACGAGTGGGTCTGCGCCGAGCCGGTCGAGTGTGTCGTAGAACCGCCGCTCGAGGTCGGGATAGTCTGTCGCGCACGCCGGATCGGCCGCGCACGTCGCGAAGACGAGGCCGAGTGCCCGTTGGAAGTTCGTGAGGGGCTGCTCGGCGGCGTTGGGTGGAATCGTCGACGCGAGGATGACGCTGCGAAGCCCCTCGGGCGCGTCGCGCATGGTGATCAGGGCGAGCCGGCTGCCGTACGAAGGGCCGTACAGGTTCCACTCGTCGTAGCCGAGGGCCACGCGGAGGGCTGCGAGGTCGCGAGCTGCCATTGCACTGGTGTACGCACCGAGGTCTACACCTTCAGCCAGCATGCGCGAGCGACACGCGGCCATGTCCGCCTGCTGCCGTGCACGGCGATCGGGCGCGGTCAACCCTTCGTACAGCACCTGGCGCAGCGCGGCATCCAGCTCGGGGCAGAATGCTGGATCCGAATACCCCGTGCCGCGGAAGTCGAACTGCACCCCATGAGGTACACGAAGGGATCCGGGCGCGGGGACGCGCTGTGGCTGCGGACCACGGCCACCGCGATCCGGAGCGTACGCCCACCGGGCACGTCCCAGCGTTCCGGCACGCGGAGGTAACCGCACTCGACGCGCTCGCCTGCCAGTCGCGGACTCGGCTCGAAGGGACACTCGGTGTGCTCGTAGGTGGGCTGAGCACTGACCGCGGGACCAGCGTTCGAGGCAGTGACACCCAGCAACAGCAGCACGATCCGGCGACGGGTGGCCATGGCGCGTCCGGATGAGGGTTGCGGTGTGCCGACACGTACTCGAACCCGCTGGTATGGAAACGTAGAGGGTGATCCAGCAGCGTGCCAGGCGCACACGCCCGAAGCACGACGAGCGGGCCGAAGCCCGCTCGTCGTATTCCCGGAGAAGCAAACCGCTACGGCTTACTCACGGTGATCGTGGCGCCGTCGCTGTCGCCGTCCGGATCGTGGTTGTCGCCCGATACGTAGGTCTGACCCGCCACCGAGACGCTCGATACGGTGAACGCGATCGACGGGATGTTCTTGCGTAGCCCCGCAAACGAGACCGTGCAGGTC
>JBDHDN010000297.1:0-5230 GCA_039591485.1 Gemmatimonadota bacterium | reverse complement strand
CTTCACGTACGCCCCCTTCGCGACGGCGTATCGCCTGGCATCCCAGAACCGCACCGAGCAGGAGTTCGGGGGCCAGGTTTCCACCTTCGAGTTCGGCGCAGCGATCTATCTGTCCGCTGAGGCCACGCCCGAGCCCGAGGCGGGAGGCTTCTCGCTCTCGATGACCATCGACTCGATGGTTCCAACTGGCACACTCCCTCCAGGAATCAGCGCCGAGGACTTCAGCGCCGCCGGCGGCGCCACATTTGCCGGAGTCCTGCAGCCGACCGGGGACATCACCGACTTCGAGGGCACCGAGTCCGGCAGTGCGCTCGTGACGCAGATGAACCAGTCGATGAGCCGGTTCTTCACGCCGGTCCCGGACGCCGGCGCCGGTGCCAATCAGACGTGGACCGACTCCTCAGCGGTCATGAGCGGTGCCACCGGGATGGACATCGAGGTGTCGACGGTGACGGCGTACGAGTCCGGCAACTGGATAGTCGAGAACGGCGTGCGGGTACTGCCGGTCACCGCGAAGTCGGAAATCGCAGTAGCTGGCGGAGGCATGCAGGGCGGCACCGAGATCACAATCGACGGCACCGGCGTGTCGTGGACCGAGCTCCGGCTAGCTGCCGATGGCCGCCTGCTCTCCCGGTTCTCGGCCGACACGATGAACATGACGGCCACCGTGATCGCGATGGGAACGATCATCCCGATCACTCAGTTGCGGTACGACTCGTTGTCGGTTGTCCAGTAGGTTGCGGCACCTCTGCATCGTTCTCGGGGCGGTCTGTGTCGCCGCCGGCACGCTCGAGGCGCAGGCGGTCCGCTCGCGATCTGCCGACTATCTCTTCGCCGCAAGCGCCGACGATGCCCGTGCACTTTGGGTGAACCCGGCAGGACTGGCCGTCATGTCCGGCGCCTCGATCATGGCGGAGTTTGCACTGGATTTCCCGCCGGACACCAGCACCCGGTTTGCGCAGTGGAGTGTGGGCTTCACGTCCCGGGGACTCTCGCTGGGCTATCAGCGTGACCGTTTCGCCGAGGATCCGAATACGGGGACGCTGCGGCTCGGGCTCGCGTTCCCCTTCCGGAAAGGCGCGGTTGGCGCATCCTTCAGCTTCTATCAGGGCAGCGCGGTAGATACCGCAGCGCACCGCAGCGTGGACCTGGGCATCAGGTACCGATTGCTCACACCCCTCGATCTCGGCATCGTCCTGCGGAACATCGGGCGGCCAACGCCCAGGGCCGAACGTCAGCCTATGATGGGAGTGTTGGCTGCCAACCTCTCGGTGATCCCGAGCCACGCCGACCTGCAGGTCGAAGTGCTCGCTGCCGAGCGACTTGCCGGCTCCGGGTACGACATGAGTTATCGCGGTGGCGTTCGCTTCGCGACGACGGGCAAGATACCGATCGCGTTGCTTGGCGTGCTCGACGTCGACAGTGACTTCGGCCTCGTGACGTGGGCCATGGGCCTTACGATCGGCGGTCGCGACAGCGGTACGGCATTGGCTTCCGGGCCGGCAGGCTCCGGTCGCACGCGGCTCCAGCGCGCCAGTCTGACCGGAGTCGCAACGCGGTTCTTCTCAGGCCAGTAGCGCCTCATCCCGCACGGGCATACCAGCAGCTCTCCTTCAGTCCACGAGCCGGAGCGGCATCACGAGACAGAGGTAGGAGGCCGGATCATCCCAGCCGACGGGCTCCAGCGTCGCGGCACGCTCCGGCGCCTTGAATGTCAGCCGTACTTCGTCGGTGGGCATGAACTTCAGGATCTCGAGCAGGTAGTTGGCGTTGAAACCGATCTCCAGTTGATCGCCGTCGAAGGTGACGGCGATCTCATCCTGTGCCTCACCGAGATCCGGTGTGTTCACACTCAGCTTCAATGTGCCACCCGTGAACTGCAGCCGCACTCTGTGCGTCTGGTCGCTGGCAACCACCCCTACGCGGCGTAGCGCAGCCGCGAGGCTGTCTTTCTCAACGGCACATGCGCGGTCGTTGTCTTTGGGGATCACCTGCTCGTAGTTCGGATAGGGACCTTCGATCAGCCGTGTGAAGATCACCGTGCCCCCGGCGCGAAAGCCGAGGTGATTATCGCTACGGGCGATCTCGATCTCGTCTGCCGGCCCGAACAGCTTCCGCACTTGTTCCAGGGCCTTCGGTGGAACGATCAACGGAGTAGATTCCGCACTGCCGCTGACTGGGACATCCATACGTGCAAGCCGGTGCCCGTTGGTGGCCACCATGCGCATCACGTCTTGATGCAGCTCCCACAATACGCCGTTCAGGATCGGACGACTCTCCTCCGTGGATGCGGCGAAGCTCACGTGATTGATCAACTTCTGGAGGTCAGAACACGTGACCGTCCAGCTGTCGTCGAAGCTCACTGGCGGGAAGTTCGGGAACTCGTCTCGTGGGATCCCGAGTAGACGGAAGCGAGAACGGCCACACTCGAGGTCCACACGTTGCTCGCCGGCCGCAGCCACCCGAATCGCTGCGCTCGGGAGCTCACGAACAATCTCCACGAGCTTCTTCGCCGGTACCGTGACTGCTCCCTCCGTATCGACCTCGGCTGGCACGACCGTGCTGACCGCGATATCCAGATCGGTACCAGAGAGCCTCACCCCATCCGAGACAGCTTCAACCAAGATGTTGGAGAGGACTGGCAATGTCGTCTTGGTCGGGACGCTCGCTGCGACAGCCGCTAGGCCTTCGTGCAGTCGCTCGCGTGTAATCGTGAACTTCATACCCTTCCCCGGGCCACGTGGAAAAGAATCTCTACCATCAATTCAGTAACTAATAACTAGTAGTACTAGTAGTAGGTATGGAAACCTTGAAAGCCGGTACAACTCCTTTCATAACTACCGCTTCCACCCTCTGAGGTGATGTGGGTCACTGGGGATGCGCTGTGGACTGGTGTCGATAGGCGGCTGAAGTATCCCCGGCCGCCCACAACGTCCACAAGCGGCATCCACGTACTGCACGTCACGCAACGGTTGCCAGCTCCCGCCTCGCATGCTCGACACGATCACGGAATCTCTGGTCACTCTGCATGGTCCTCTGTACCTTCTCGACACTGTGGATAACGGTCGAATGATCACGTCCGCCAAAGGCCTGGCCGATCTCGACCAGCTGCATACCCAGAAGGTCCCGCGCCAGATACATCGCTACCTGGCGAGGTACGGTGAGGCTCTTCGTACGGGCCTTCGAGCGAAGTCCCTCGGGGGTCACTCCCCAACGGCGTGCGACTACCTCTTGTACGCGATCCACGCTCGGCAGACTCGATCCACGCTCGGCGCTGACGGTACCCGTCTGCCGGATTTTGTCCGCCAGCGCATCGCGTGCAAGCTCGATTGAGACCTCGCGGTGCTTGAGTGAGGCAAACAGGAGCAGCTTGATGATGCATCCCTCCAGCTCCCGGACGGAACTGCGGACGTGCTCCGCGATGAACCGGAGGACATCATCCGGAATGGTGAGTTCGAGGTGGTCCTGCTCAGCCTTCTTGCGGAGAATGGCAATGCGGTGTTCCAGGTCCGGCTGTCCGATGTCTGCGACCATGCCCCATTCGAACCGGCTGACGAGACGTGACTCCAGTCCCGGAATTTCCTTGGGAGGTCGGTCGGACGTCAGGACGATCTGCTTCTGCGCCTCGTGGAGAGCGTTGAACGTGTGGAAGAATTCTTCCTGCGTCATTTCCTTGCCTTCCAGGAAATGGACGTCGTCCACGAGGAAGATGTCCACGTCAGCCCGGTACCGGCGCCGGAAATCGCCCATCGTCCGCGAGTGGATACTCTCGATGACCTCGTTGATGAACTGCTCGGCGCCCATGTACACGACCCTGCTTTCCGGGGCACGCTCCAGCACCGCGTGGGCGACGGCCTGCATCAGGTGGGTCTTGCCAAGCCCGGTCGCCCCATAGATGAACAGCGGGTTGTACGTCTTGCCGGGTGCCTCGGCGACCGCGTGCGCCGCGGCAGCAGCGAGCTCGTTGGACTTCCCGATGACAAACGTGCGGAAGGCGTAGCGTTCGTTGAGCGGTCTGGTCGATCGATTTTGGGCCTGATCGCCCGCGGTGGGCTGAGGGCTCGCGACGAAGAAGTCCATCTGTGGGCGCTTGGCACGGTCCTCGTGAACCCGGAATACCACCTCGAGCGGTTGCCCGAGGGCGGACACCGCCACGCGCTTGAGGAGGTCCGTGTGCTTGGACTCGTTCCACTCGACCGCAAACTGATCCGGAGCGCCCAACATGAGCCGCCCCTCCTCCAGTGCAATCGGTCTGAGCGGCTCGAGCCAGGTCCGGACCGTCGGGTCGGGTAGCTCCGCCCGCGCGGCCTCGAGCAGGCGAGCCCACGCTTGTTGTGCCGACAATTCCATCTATTTCTAGTGAACGGCAGGTAGGAGGTTCGAAAGGGCTACCGATGCTACTCCGCCAATGTGGAAAAGTCAACCTTGCCCGCGGCCTGGTTGACGACTAGCTTACGAGCCGCTCAAGAGGGTTGTTTTTCGCATGAAGAGAACGTATCAGCCGCGCAATCGCCGGCGTGTGAACAAGCACGGATTTCGGGCGCGCATGAGCACCCGATGGGGCCGGGCTCTGCTCAGCCGGCGGCGCAAGAAGGGTCGAAAGCGCCTGACGGTGTCGGTGCCCTCGAAGCACGGAGGGCGTTGAGGCCCGAGGGCCTTCCTCGGAGCTGGCGCTTGACGCGCGGATCAGACCTGGCGGCGGTGCAGCGAGAGGGACGCCGCCATCGCACCCCGAGACTGGACATCGCGTGGCGCGGGAACTCGGAAGAGCACCCGCGCCTCGGCGTGGTCGTTCCGCGCCACGGACAGACGATCGTGGCTCGCAACAAGCTACGGCGGCGCCTCCGGGAGATCCTCCGGAGGCGCGTGTTGTCTCATGCAGGGGCGGTCGATGTCGTGGTGCGGTCCCGGCCAGCAGCGTTCCGCGCTCGGTTTCGGGAGCTGGCAGCGGATCTGGAGTCATGGGCTCGTTCGTCCTTGGTTTGACATCCTGGCCGCGGCGCGGTGTGGTGCTGCTGATCAGGACGTATCAGCTCGCGGCATCGCCATTTCCATCTCCATGCAGGTTCGCCCCGACGTGTTCGATGTACACGCTCGAGGCCGTGCAGCGCTACGGCGTGCTGAAAGGCAGCTGGCTCGGCATCCGCCGTATTCTACGCTGCCACCCATTTCACCCCGGCGGCTTCGATCCCGTGCCGTGACTGAGAGCTGAATGGACCGACGAACGCTT
>JBDHDN010000296.1:0-5873 GCA_039591485.1 Gemmatimonadota bacterium | reverse complement strand
GATCAGCGTGCCTCCGAGCAGCGCCGGCAGGGGCGGGATCCGGAGCACCACCATGGCAATCACCAGCGCTGGCGGCAGCAGCAGCACCGGGTGAATGAAGAAGTTGCCGTGCATGACGTCGAGCATCGCCGTGAGCTGGTTGGTCTCGAGATGCCCGCCGGCGTAGCGTGTGCCGATGATCCCATACAGGACGAGTGCGATGGCGTAGCCCGGTCCCGTCGTGTACACCATGTGCCGGATGTGCGAGAAGACGTCGGTGCCCGCCATGGCCGGGGCGAGATTCGTGGTGTCGGAGAGCGGCGACATCTTGTCGCCGAAGTACGCGCCTGAGATGATCGCACCGGCGACCATCGGCAGCGGGATCTGCAGCGCCGCACCCACGCCGATCAAGGCGACGCCCACCGTGCCGGCCGTCGACCAGGACGAACCGGTGCCAAGCGACACGATGGAGCAGATGAGCATCGTGGCCACGAGGAAGATCCCGGGCGAGAGGATCTCGAGCCCGTAGTAGATCATCGTCGGCACCACGCCGCCCAGGATCCACGTACCGATCATCGTGCCGACAACCATCAGGATCAGGATGGCGCCCATGGCGAGGTTGATGCCGTGGACCATCCCGTCCTCGATCGCCTTCCAGTGCACGCCGTGGACGACCGCGACGAGGCCGGCGACCGCCGCCGCGGCGATCAGAGGGATGTGGGGCTGGAGCCCGAGCAGGCCGATCGTCATGGCGAGCGCGACGATCAGGAAGATCACGGGGACGAGTGCCACCGCGAGGCCGATGGGTTCCCGCTCCGACTGGTCACTCATGTCGGCATACCCTCCTCACTGATTCCCCCTGGAAGGTCGGTTGCATGATGGTCCTCGCTGCAGGGTGAGGGTCTGGATGCCGGTGAGAGGCGCTCCGCTCACAGCCGACACGCGAGCCCGAGGGCGCCGATCGGCGGATCCACCGGCTCTTCTCGCACCGTCAGAGTGGGTTCCGAATCACTCAGAATCCGAACGAGCGTGTCCCGGACTGGCGACTCCGCGGACAAGAGTCCGCCCCCGAGCGCCACCTCCATGCTGCGGCCCCGTGGGCGTAGTGCCCCGACGAGGGCTGTGAGCTCCCGCGCAGCGCCTTCCACCAGCCGGAGCGCAAGGGGTTCACGCGCAGTGGCGGCGTCGAGGATCGGTGCTGCGAGCGCCGCCACCTCAGTCGGCGAGGCGGCGACGCTCCAGCGGACGAGCTCGTCGAGCGACGCGCAGTCCGCCGCCGACATCAGTCGGTCACTGAGCCCGGTAGGATCTGCGCGCCCGTCCCGCGCCCGGCCGATCGCGGCCAGCGCCTCCCGGGCGAGCCAGTAGCCACTGCCCTCGTCTCCCATGCGCCATCCCAGGCCACCGGCTCGCCGGAGTCGGCCGCCGTGCTCCTCGCGAGCGTAGGCGATGGAGCCCGAGCCGGCCATCACGACGATTCCCGGTCGACCTCCGGGGAACGCTGCCTCCATGGCGATGACGCCGTCCGTCGTGACGCGAACCCGGGGCTGCCCGTCGAGCACCTCGGCGAGCCGCCGTTCGACGTCGAGTCGGGTTGCCTCCCGACCGGTTCCGGCGGCCCCGACCGCCACGGCGTCGACGGTACGGGTGGGTGCCATGGCGAGCACGTGCACGATCGCGTCCCGCCAGCATCCGACGGCCCCCGACTCCTCGCCGGGCCGGACGGCGCCCGGAGCACTGCGCCACCTGGACACCACGGCGTCGGGTGCGATACCCGCTACCGCCTCGGTGTGGGACGCGCCGGCATCGACTCCCACAAAGAGACTCATCGCTTGCTGCCGAGCCGACTGGAGGTCCATCCGACAGTCATCGTGATGACGGTACCAAGTGGGACGTACCAGGGCCAGGCAAGAGCGGCGAACGGTCCGGGCTCGACGAGGAAGAGCGTGAGCATGGTTGCAGAAGCGACCGCGATGGCGATGATCGCGTCACGCTGTCCTACCGACCGCGCCACCCCCCCGAGAATGTAGGTACCCAGGAGGGAGCCGTAGGTGATCGACGCGATGGAGAGCGCCAGCTCGACCACGGGCGTATCGCTCGATTCAGCGAAGGAGAGCGCGAGCACGCCGAGGACGACCGCCCACAGAACGGTCGCCCAGCGCCCCACGCTAAGCAGATGCTGCTGGTCGCGGCGGCCAGTCAGCGGGGCATAGAAATCGTGCGTCGATGCCGATGCCAGCGAGTTGAGTGAGGAGGCGAGCGTGCTCATCGCCGCCGCCAACAGGCCCGCGATCACGAGTCCCGACAGGCCCGACGGCAGGTAGTTGACGGCAAAGAAGGGAAAGATCTCGTCACCCGACATGGCCGGATCGGCTGCCCCCGCCGCCCAAATCGCCGTGCCCACGATCAGGAAGAGGCCAAACTGGAAGATGACCAGGATTCCCGAGCCGACGAGGGCCCGCCGAGCGTCTGGAAGGCTCGTCGTGGCCAGCAACCGTTGGACGATGAGGTGGTCGGTCCCGTGCGATGCCGCCGACAGCAGGGCACCGCCGATGATGCCTCCGAACAGCGTGTAGGTCTCGGCAAGCGAGAATGACCAATCGATGATCCGCAGCTTGTCGAGGTCGGCCGCGCGATCGAGCATTGGGGTGAGCCCGCCAGCCAGTTGCACACCGACAAGCAGCGCAGCGAGTCCGCCCAGCACGTAGATCACGAGCTGCAGCACCTCTACCCAGACCACGGCCTTGATCCCACCCGTCCACGTGTAGAGGAGCGTGGCAACGGCGACGGCGGCGATGCTCGCGGGGATCGACAGACCGGTGACGATGTGCAGCGGGATGGCGGTGGCGAACACCCGCACGCTGTCTCCGAGGGCACGAATCCCCATGAAGATCCCGGACGCCACCCGGCGCGTTGCCGGGCCGAATCGGTTCTCCAGCCGCTGATAGGCAGTCTCGTTTTCGCCGGAGAAGTAGCCCGGCAAGAGCCACAGGGCGACACCGATGCGGCCGATCAGATAGCCCACGGGGAGCTGGAGGAAGGTGAGGTCTCCGCGGGCGCCGAGTCCCGGAACGGAGATGACGGTGAGAGCGGAGGTTTCGGTTGCCACGATGGAGAGCATCACCGCCCACCACGGGAGTGCATGTTGCCCGAGGAAGTAGTCGGTGGCGTCGCGCTGGCGTGAGAAGTAGACGCCGACGCCGATGACCGCCAGGATGTAGACGGTCATGACCGCGATGTCGAGGCCACTCATCGGATGCTTCCTACGACGAAGGGGCCTGCAGTATGGGCAGGCCCCTCGAGGTGATACGGAACGATCAAGACGTCAGACGGTGAACGAGCTGCCGCAGCCGCACCCGCCGGTGGAATTGGGGTTGCTGAACGCGAATCCGGCCCCCTCGAGGGTGCTGACGTAGTCGATCGTGGTACCGTTCAAGTACTGGGCGCTGAAGGCGTCGACGAACATGCGAATCCCGCTCGCGTCGAGAACGAGATCGTCGTCCGCCGCCTGCTCCTCGATCATCAGGCCGTACTTGAAGCCCGAGCAGCCGCCGGGCATCACGGCGACGCGAAGGCCGGCCGTGTCGGCCGGGACATCCTCCTGCGCCAGAAACTCCCGCACTTTCGCCACGGCGGCTTCCGTGAGGATGATGTCGACGGTCGCTTCGGGTCGATGCGTCGTGGTCATGTGGTCATATCCTCCTTCTGGCGCATCATACCAACTCCCCGCGCCGAAAGTCAACCGAAAAACTCGGGGTCCGTGGGCACGTCCCCCGGCCAACCGGCCAGGGCCCGACGCGCAATCTACTTCAAGGCGCGTACCACCATGTCCGCTGCCGCGGGCCGAACCTCCACGATCTTCATGTTCTCTCGGCTCGGATGCACGCGGTTGGTCAGCAGGATGATGAAGAGCTCGCGCTCTGGCTCGATCCAGATGCTCGTCCCGGTGAAGCCTGTGTGGCCGAAGCTGTCGCGGGAGAGCAGGGTGCCGGCGGAGCTACGACCGGCTTCGGATGGCGTGTCCCACCCGAGGGCGCGCGTGCTTCCCTCGGGACCGGGCTGGTGCCTTGTGAACAGTCGCACGATGTCCGGAGGGAGGTAGACGGGATCGGTCTCCGCAAGGCGGCCGTGCCAGGCGTCGAGCATCCAGCCGGCGAACCGAGCCAGGTCCCAGCCCGTCGAGAAGAGCCCTGCATGGCCCGACACGCCGCCCAGCCGATGGGCGTTCTCGTCATGGACCTCACCGCGGATCACCCTGCCGCGCCACGGATCGAGCTCCGTTGGTGCGATGAACGACGTCCAATCCGGGGGCGGTCGGTAGCGGGTGCGCGCCATGCTCAACGGTTGGAAGACACGTTCCTCGAGCAGCCGGTCGATCGGCATGCCGCTCACACGCTCGACGACCTGTGTCAGGGTGATCGCTCCGAGGTCCGAATACACGAACCGCACTCCGGGGGGAGCTTCGAGTGGCGCGTGCAGTGCCCGATCGACCGCCTCCGCAGGGGTGCCCGTTTCCTGGTAGAGCGGCATCCACGCGGGCAGGCCCGACGTGTGCGTCAGCAGGTGCCGGACGAGCACGCCCTCGCGCCCCGGTCCGGAGAACTCGGGGAGGTAGTCGACCACGGGGCGCTCGAGTTCGAGCCGCCCCTCCGCCACCAACAACATCGTGGCGGTCGTCAGTCCCACCACCTTGGTGAGGCTTGCGAGGTCGTACACGGTCGTGTCGCTGACGGGCCGCGAATCGTCATCTCCGTAACGTCCGACGGCCGTGGCGTACGCGACGCTGCGGCCGTGCCCCACGACGAGCACCGCTCCGGGGAATGCACCGCCGCCCGCCTGCCGCTCGAGATACAGGCGTGCACTGTCCAGCCGCGCGTAGTCGAACGCCGAGTCACGCACCACGGTCGCGGTCGATGTCGGCATGGCCGCAGCGCCCTGCGTGAGACGGGGTAGCGGAATGCCCCAACGTTGCGGGAAGCGCTCCGCGAGGGTGATCGGGAGGCGCCCCGAGACGGGAGCGCCACCCGCCAGCGCCTGCGCGACGGCGCGCTCGGCCACACCCACGCCGCTCCAGGCGAGCAGGTAGCCGCCCGCGTAGTCAGGGAGCTGAGCCAGCAGATAGGGGTTCCCGAACGACACGAGGAGTGTACCACTCGGACATTGACTGCAAAGATGACGCGCGGGTTGCTGTCGATGAGCACTCTGGCGGAATCGTACGAGGCGGTCCCAGAGGCCGGATAGAGCCGGAATGTCGAGACCGTATCGCCGAGCAGCCGCAGTGCCTGCACGAGCTCCCCGCCGGCCGACAGGTTCGTCTCCCGCGCGAAGATCACGACGCCGGTCCGGCCGCGCTGCTCTCGGAACGCCCCAATCGGGCCTTCCTGCACGAGTGTGAGTGATCGCTGGGCCACACGCTCGGCAAACTCGGCGTAGTCCCGCTTGCCCACGACGGCCGGCACGCTGTCGAGGACGACCGTAGGGTGGTCGAACAGGCCCGCGCGTTCCTTGAGCGCCAGCATCCGACGGACCGATCGGTCGAGTCGCGGGATCGAGATACGACCTGAATCGACTGCTGCGACCATGGCGTCGATCGCGGCCCGCGGATCCTCGGGCATCAACAGCAGGTCGCTGCCTGCCAGAAACGCCCGCACGGCACTCTCGCCGGGCCCGAACGCACGCACGATCGCGCCCATGTCGAGCGCATCGGTCACCACGAGGCCCTCGAATCCCAAGGAGTCACGCAGCAACTCCGTCATCACCCGATGCGAGAGCGTTGCCGCCTCGGGCCTGTCGTCCGTCACGCACGGAACGGCGACATGGGCGGTCATGACGGCCGTCACGCCGGCTCGGATCGCGACCCTGAAGGGCTCGAGCTCGAGGCTGTCCAGGCGCTC
>JBDHDN010000295.1:0-7879 GCA_039591485.1 Gemmatimonadota bacterium | reverse complement strand
ATATCCATATCCCGGAAGGTCCACCAGGTACGCCGAGTCGAATTCGAAGACGTTGCACATCCGGGTCTTGCCGGGCGTACGACTCGTCCGAGCCAGCTGCCGGCGGCCGGCGACGGCGTTGATGAGCGAGGACTTGCCGACGTTGGAGCGCCCGAGGAAGCAGACCTCGGGACGGGGCGGGTCGAGTCGGAAGTCGGCCGTCGGGTAGCTGCCGACGAAGCTGACGGCGATCAAGCCTCCTTCTTGACCCGAGCCCGCTCGGTCACGATGAGCGGCGGTCGCCGTTCGGTGATGCACTCCTTGGTGATCACCACCTCGCGAATGTCGGTCCGGCTCGGCAGATCGAACATGACGTCCGTCATGACGTCCTCGATGATGGAACGCAGGCCCCGGGCGCCGGCGCCGCGCTGAATCGCCAGTCGCGCCACCGCACGGAGGGCCTCGGGCTCGAAGGTGAGACCCGCGCTCTCGAGCTCGAACATCTTGCGGTACTGCTTGGTGAGCGCATTCTTCGGCTCGATGAGAATGCGAACCAGTGCTTCCTCGTCGAGCGAATCGAGCGCGACCGAGACGGGCATGCGCCCCACCAACTCCGGGATCAGCCCGTATCGTAGCAGATCGTCCGGCTCGACTTCACTGAACGGGTTGTGCTTCAGTTGCTCTACCTTGCCGGCCTCGACCTCCTCATCGGAGAAGCCGATCTGCCGCCGTCCGGTGCGGGCCTCGATGATCTTCTCGAGCCCATCGAACGCGCCGCCGCAAATGAACAGGACGTTCTTGGTGTTGATCTGGATGTATTCCTGCTGCGGATGCTTCCGCCCGCCCTGCGGCGGCACAGAGGCCACGGTGCCCTCGAGGATCTTGAGCAACGCCTGCTGCACGCCTTCGCCCGACACGTCCCGGGTGATGCTGGGGTTCTCACTCTTCCGGGCGATCTTGTCGATCTCGTCGATGTAGACGATCCCGTGCTCGCACTCGGTGACGTTGAAGTCGCCGGCCTGGAGCAGACGCACCAGGATGTTCTCCACGTCCTCGCCGACATAGCCCGCCTCGGTGAGGGTCGTGGCGTCGGCGATGGTGAACGGCACGTCGAGGATGCGGGCCAGGGTCTGCGCCAGTAGGGTCTTGCCGACGCCGGTCGGACCCAGCAGCAGGATGTTGGACTTCTCCAACTCGACGTCGTCGTCCCGGAGCACCTGCGAGTTGATCCGCTTGTAATGGCTGTACACGGCGACGGAGAGCACCCTCTTGGCGCGCTCCTGGCCGATCACGTACTCGTCGAGGACTTCCTTGATCTCACTGGGCGTCGGGACCTGGGTGACCGCTTCGGCGACTTCGCGCTCCTCGTCCTCGGCGAGGATCTCGTTGCACAGCGCGATGCACTCGTTGCAGATGTAGACCGACGGCCCGGAAATGAACTTGCGGACCGCGTCTTTCGACTTGCCGCAGAACGAGCATCGCAGGTGCTTGTCTTGTGCCATGAATCACCGCACGGTTGTCGCTAGTATGGTCCGCCCCCGATCGAGCGTCAAGATGACGTGCGCTCGAAGCCTTCGAGCTCCGTCTGCCGCTTGATCACCTTATCGATGATTCCATACTCCTTTGCCTGGTCGGCCGACATGAAACGATCGCGGTCGATGTCCAGCTCGATCTGTTCCTTGGTGCGCCCGGTGTGCTGCGCATAGAGCTGGTTGAGCTTGTCGCGGAGGTACAGAATCTCCTTTGCCTGGATCTCGATATCGGCCGCCGTGCCCTGCGCTCCACCGGAGGGCTGATGCATCATGATGCGCGCGTGCGGCAGCGCCGCCCGCTTTCCCTTCGTCCCGGCGGCGAGCAGGAACGACCCGGCCGAGGCCGCCATGCCCATGCAAATCGTGTTCACCGGCGCAGCGATGTGTTGCATGGTGTCGTAGATCGCGAAAGCGCTCGAAATGATGCCGCCCGGCGAGTTGATGTACACCCAGATATCGCGATCAGCGTTCTCGGCATCGAGGAACAGGAGTTGGGCGATGATGATGTTCGCGACGTCGTCGTTGATCGGCGACCCGAGGAACACGATCCGGTCCATGAGCAGCCGCGAGAAGATATCGTAGGTCCGCTCGCCGCGGCTCGACCGCTCGATGACGTACGGAGGATAGATCGTTGGCATCGTAACTCGTTGACTCCAATTGCGTTATGCGTTCTCGACGGTCGACTGGGCGAGCAGGTGCTCGAATACCTTCTCCTCGGTGATACCCCGCTCGATCTCCCCGAGTTGATTCGCCTTCTGCAGCGACGCGTACACCGTGCGGGGCTCTGTTGACCGCCGGCGCGCGATGTCCTCGATCCGTCGGTCGAGGTCCTCCTCGGTAGCCCGGAGCTGTTGCTGCTCGGCGACATGGTCGATGATCAGATCCCGCAACACCTGGCGCTCCGCCAGGGGCCGGAACTCCGTGGTGAACCGCTCGAGCTGTTCGTCCGGCACCCCGTAACTCTGGGCATATGCGCTCAGCACACGCCGTACCAGCGGATCGGGCGGGGTGAGCTGGTTTGCGCCGATGATCTCCTCCATGAGCTGCTGCCGGACGTCGGCGTCGGCTTCGCGTGCGGGACCGCTTGACGCAAGGCCTCGAGCGACTCGAAGTCCCCGACCTCACGCGCGAAGTCGTCGTTCAACTCCGGGAGCTCTTGACGCTTGACCTCGTGAAGGGTGATCTCGACGGCGCGTGTCTGACCCCGCTTCGTCTCATCCGGAAAGTCGTCGGGATAGCGCACCTTCGCCTGCTTCGTGTCTCCCGGACGAAGGGTCATGATCTCTTCCTCGAGGCCCGGGATCGCCTGTCCGGACCCGAGCACCACCTGATGCTGCCGCCGCTCGCCGACCGACCCGTCTTCGACGGTTGCGATGCTCACCGAGACCATCTGCCCATTCATCGGTGGCTCGCCGTCGGTGGGGAGCCACGTGGCCTTTTGCGTCTGGATCTCCTCCAGTTGCTCCGCCACCGCATCGTCGCTTACCGACGGCACTGTGCGCTTCAGCTGGAAGCCGCCGATCCGGTCGAGCGTCAGTTCCGGCTGGACATCGACCCGGAACTCGAAGCTCGCATCGGTCCCGTCCTCGAACTTCAGATGGTGGACGTGCGGCTCGGCAATAGGACGGAGCCGCTCCTGCTCGAGGGCCTGCTTCCAGCTCACGCCGATGAGGTCCCGCAGCATTCGCTCGCGGATTTCCCCACGGTACTTCTTGAGCACAACCGGCAATGGCGCCCGCCCTTTGCGGAATCCCGGAAGGCGGGCGCGCTTCGCGAAGTACTTCGTCGCCTCGCGCTCGGCACTGAGGACGCGAGAGGCCGGAATCTCGACCTTGAGGGTCTTCGAGCCCGGTTCCTCGCCGGTTGGCGTAATCTGTATGTCGTTGCCGTCTAATACCATGGATGTCGTCCGATGCGCGGCGTATGCCCTAATCGGGTAATGTAACCCGGCCGGGCTGGGCTCCCTAGGCCCGAGGTTGCCCCTTCGCCGTCGGACGGACGGCCCGCGGTCCCCGCGACGATTCGCCCTCGCAGACGGGGCCGCCATGCCCTAGCTTGAGGGCCATGAGCGAGACTGCGAAGGCACAGCGAGAGATGACCTTCCTGCTTGCCGGGCCGGAGCGTGCGGTGCTCACGGCCGTGGCACGGCGGGTCCCGGGGTGGCTCAACTCCAATCACTTCACTGCGCTTGGGGTACTCGGCGCCGTCGCATGCGGCACCGGGTATTCGCTTGCAACCGACGATCCCGATTGGCTGTGGTTCGCCAGTCTCATGCTGGTCGTCAACTGGTTCGGCGACAGTCTCGACGGCACGCTCGCCCGGGTGCGCAAGGCCGAGCGCCCCCGCTACGGTTACTACATCGACCACGTCGTGGATGCGTTTGCGACCGCAGCCATCGGCATTGGTCTCGGGCTCTCCCCGTACGTGAGGCTGGATCTGGCACTGCTCCTGGTCCTCGCGTACCTCACGCTGTCCATCAATGTCTATCTCGAGTCGGCCGTGTTTGGGAAGTTCAAGATTGCTTATGGACGTATCGGACCGACCGAGGCACGGATTCTCCTCATTCTTGCGAACGCAGTGCTCTGGCTCAGCTCGACACTGCTGCCGGGCATGGCGCCGCAGGTCCGGTTCGCGGCCAACGCGGTGGTCGGGGGTGCGGCCCTGATCATGTTTGGCATGCTGGTTCTCAGGTTCGGACGCAATCTCCACCGCTTGGCGCGCGAGGAGCCCCGGCGGCGGTGGCGTGACCGGCACCGCCGGACCGAGCAGGCACCCCCCGCAGAGCACGACGACTCGGCGTAGGATGGCCTGGCACCGGGTAACCGAGAGGCTCACGATGCGTGCGGTTCTGGTGCTCTCGGTCCTCGCAGGCGTTGGGCCGGCCGTGGAAGCCCAGACGCCGGCAGCATCCTGCGCGAGCCAGGCGGATCCCTATGATTCCGGCGGCCGGCCCGATCCGGACGAAGCCGTATACGACGTCGGCTTCTACGACCTCGCCGTGCGGGTGAATCCTGCCGACAGCACCATCACCGGTCGCGTGACGATGCACGCGACCGCGGTCGCGCCCGCGATGCGGGTGGCCTTCGATCTCGACACGCTTCTGGCGGTCGAGTCGCTCCTGCTCGTGCAGAATGGCGCTGAGGCCAACCTGGCCGTCCAACGCTGCGGCGGCCGCGTCCGTGTGATCCTCCCGCGCACGTGGCAGCCAGGTGAGCCGCTCGTGCTTCGTGTTGCATACGGCGGGCGGCCTCGAGTTGCACCGCGGCCGCCATGGGACGGCGGCGTCACCTGGGCGCGTACACCGTCGGGCTCACCCTGGATCGCGACGTCGAATCAGATGATCGGTGCGGACGTGTGGTGGCCCGTCAAGGACCACGTGTCGGACAAGCCCGATTCGATGGCCATCACCGTGACTGTTCCGGAGCCGCTGGTCGTCGTCAGCAACGGGCGGTTGCTCCGCTCGGTGGTGGACGCCGACGGCTGGCGCACCTGGGAGTGGTTCGTTTCGACCCCGATCAGTACGTACAATGTTGCCTTGAACATCGCGCCGTACCGCACGATCCGCGAACGCTTCATGAGCGTTGCTGGTGACGAGTTCCTGGTCGCCTTCTACGTCCTGCCGGAGGACGAGGAACGCGGACGGGCCTTGTTCCCGGAGATCTTGGAGCACCTCCGCTGGTACGAGCAGGTACTCGGACCGTATCCCTTCCGGGCAGACAAGTACGGGGTGGTCCAGACACCGCATCTCGGTATGGAGCACCAGTCGATCATCGCCTACGGTGCGAACTTCAGTAATGCCTCCATGACTGGAGGCATCGACTGGGGCTTCGACGCCCTGCATCACCACGAGCTCGCTCACGAGTGGTGGGGCAACCTGCTGACGAATGCCGACTGGAAGGACATGTGGGTGCACGAGGGCTTCGGCACCTATATGCAGGTGCTGTGGCTGGAAGACACGCAAGGCATGCCTCGGGCACGCGAGTACCTACGGAACATGCGCCGCATGATCGGGAACCAGCTCCCGATGGCGCCGACGGAGTCGCAGTCAGCACAGGAGATCTATCGGGGCCACGATATCTACTACAAGGGGGCGTGGGTGCTGCACACGCTCCGCTGGTTGATCGGCGACGACGCCTTCTTCCGCGCGCTCCGGCACATGGTGTATCCCGACGCCGCTCTGGCGCAGACGTCCGACGGAAGCGCGGTCCGATTCGTGGGGAGCAGGGATTTCGAGATCATCGCAGCGTCCGAGAGCGAGCGCGACCTCTCGTGGTTCTTCGACGCCTATCTCCGCACCGCCGAGTTGCCACGCCTTGATGCGTCGTTCAAGGACGGCCGCGTGCGTCTGGCCTGGGTTTCGCCGCGGGGGGAGCCGTTCCCTATGCCGATCGAAGTGCGGATTGGCGAGGCCGTGAATCGTCTCGACATGGCTGGCGGGACCGCCACCGTTGCCCTGCCCGCCGGGGCGACCATGCAGATCGACCCCGACGGCTGGGTGCTTCGTGCACCGCAGGACCCTTCAGGGGGCCGCCGGTGAGGGGGCGGGAACAGCGCGGCGTCGTGGCCCAATTGCGACCGACCCGCCCGACCGCCTGACCGTCTTACCACCCTCTCGTCCTTCACTGCAGCACTTTCACCTCGAGGTAGCTCGCTCGCTCTGGCTCGTGGTACAGCCGGTGCGTTGCCGCGACGAAGTCCGCCTCGTCCGCGAGGAAGATGTTGTCCACCCAGCTCTGCGGATTGCGGTCGAACAAGGGGAACCAGCTGCTCTGGACCTGTACCATGATCCGGTGGCCGGTCTTGAACGTGTGTAGCACGTCCTGGAGGGGGACCTCGACCGTCGTCGGCTCACCGGGCACGAAAGGCTCCGGCCGCTCGTAGCTGTTGCGGAAGCGTCCGCGCAGGATCTCGCTGCGCACCATCTGCTGGTACCCGCCGAGCCTGATGTGGTCAGGTGTACGCGGGGTGTTGGGCGTCGCGTCCGGGTACACGTCGATCAGCTTCACGATCCAGTCGGCGTCCTCCCCGGTCGTGGAGACGGTGAGATGAGCGAGGATGTCGCCAGCCAGGGTGACGTCCTCCGCGAGTACGTCCGTCTGGAACTCGATCACATCGGGCCGGCGCTCCGCGAAGCGCTGGTCTTCGGCCATGTACTTGCGCGGCGTGAACACCTGCCGGATCTCGTCCGTATACGGCACCGGCTCATTGGGGTCGCTCGTCCACGCGGTGAACCCTGACTCCCCGGCGAGCGGCGCGGTGCGGGACACGACCTCGCCGTCCCGCAGGTAGAAGTGGATCGGTTTCGCCTCCGCTGGCGGCCACACGGGGAACGCGCGCCAGTCCTTCTGGCCGGTGTCGAACACGTACGCCTCGAAGTCCGGCGGGGTGCCCTCCCCCTTGAGAAAGTGCCGGAAGAAGGGTGCCTCGACCTCGCGCTGATAGAAATCGGAGATGTTCTGGCCGAACTCCACGGCGGCAACGCTCGCCACGGAGTCGCGCGCCGCCCACTGGCCGTGGCTCCATGGACCCATGACGAGCACGTTGTAGGCCGACGGGTTCTCGCGTTCGATGGTCCGATAGATGTTGAGCGGGCCGTACAGATCCTCCGCATCGAACCAGCCGCCGACCGTCATCACGGCGTGATCCACGCCGCGAAGGTGCGGGAGGATGTTCCGCGCCTGCCAGAAGGCGTCGTAGTTCGGGTGCTCGACCAACTGCTGCCAGAAGAAGTTGTCCTTACCAAAGTGCTGGCTGGAGTTCTTCAAGGGACCCAGGTCCATGTAATACTTGTATCCGTCCGGCATGGAGGGGCGCACCCATTCCCACCAGACCTGCGCCGTCGGCTCGTCTTTCTGGTAGCCGAACAACGGTGTGATGAGCCAGTACGCGAGCGTGTAGGCACCGTGGTGGTGGAAGTCGTCGAAGTAGAAGTCGGCGATCGGCGCCTGCGGCGACGACGCGACGAGCGCAGGATGGGCCTCGGGAAGGGCGGCCGCTGTGTAGAACCCGGGGTACGAAATGCCCCACTGTCCTACCCTACCATTGTGGCCCGGCACGTTGGCGAGGAGCCACTCGATGGTGTCGTACGTGTCCGAGCTCTCATCGATCGCGCCATCTCCCGGGACGTGAGGCCGCATGTTGTCGTACAGCCCGTCCGACATGAAGCGCCCACGGACGTCCTGGCAGACGAAGAGGTAGCCATCCTCGACCAGATATGGGGAGGGATGGACTTGGGGGGGATAGCGTTCCTCCCCGTAGGGTCCGCAGCTGTACGGCGTCCGGTTCATGAGGAACGGGTAGCGGCGTGAGGTGTCGGTGGGCACGTAGACCGTCGTGTGCAACACGATCCCGTCCCGCATGGGGATGCG
>JBDHDN010000294.1:0-5302 GCA_039591485.1 Gemmatimonadota bacterium | reverse complement strand
CCTACCGTCGAGAAGCCAGGTCAGATTGAACCGATAGTGGAGACGACTAGAGAGGAGGTGGATGACGCCGTCCGGGGTCTGCGTCGCGGAAAGGTACCCAGCGTGCTCAGCCCTGGTCGGCGTTGCCGTGAATGGACCGGTCCACGCCCCGCCGTCGTACTCCCCACTGCCTGGTGTGACAAGTTTCTTCACGGGCCACGTCTCACCGTCATCCCACGACAGTGCGGCGAACATGCCGTATCCCACGACGGCCTGCCCGCTCCCATCCACCATCGGGAATCCATCCAGATCGTCAAGATCTGCTTTCCGCTTTGAAGTGAACGAAATCAGCAACAGCGGACCTTCGCGAAGTCGGATCAACTCCAATCGTTGCCCGGAACCGATTGGAGGAAATGGGCTCGCCTTGAAGTCCCACTGTAGTCCCCGGGATGTGGTGATACTCATCGGCATTCGAAGCTCGCCCAGCGACTCGACATTCATTAGCGGCAAATCGGTGCCTTCATTCCACCGATACTCCGACCTGGCGCTCGCAACGCCGTGGTGTCGGGCAAACGCCAGCAGCTTGCCGTCGGCGATTTCGACGATCCGCGCGTGGATCCCGCGGATGAGTCCACCCGGCATGTACCACGAGCTCCCGCCGTCGTCACTGAGGTGGATGGTACTAGAGCCTTGATAGCTCACATCACACACAAGCACGAGAGTGCCGTTGGACAACTGGGAGAGGTTGGGACCACAACGGTGTCCGTTGACGTATCGGTCGCCAGTCGAGAATGGCTCTGCTCGAGTCCAGGTGACTCCGTTGTCGTAACTCTTCCGCAGGAGTAGGGCGCGCCACCATGGATCTCCAACTTTTGGGAAGAGAGCGGAGTATTGGAGAAGCGTGCCGTTTCCATCGTGCCAGATTCCAGGTCCAGACATGCCCTGGAAGGGCGCTTTGAAGAACTCGCTTGCGGGCTCCCAAGACGCGTGCCCGTTGCGTAGTCGGCTGGCTAAGATCGTGCTCTCCGGATTGGCTTCGCGCTCCGTTGAGAACCAGACAACGAGCAGGTCCCCGTTCTCGAGCCATGTCACCGACGGCCCATGGTTGTGGGAGTAGAAAGGCTCGGTCGGGTCATCCGGAGCAACTACGAACGGAATCGGACCTTCGAAGTACGGTACAGCGGGTTCAGGCCTCTCTGACCAGTCAGCAGGTACCTGCGACACATCCCGAGCCCATCGCGGTGGAAGGGAATCACGCATAGGGCGGGTACCGGTGATCCGACCGTTTGCCTCAAGTACTTCGAAACGTCGGTAGGTGAGAGTCGTGTCCGCTTCCTGTGCTGGCAGGAGACCACCGCCGGAACCCATTACAGGAGGGACCGTCAGCACCAGGCCCGATAAGAAGGCCGAGGCACCGCGCGCGATCCGCCGCGCCGTCGGCGAGACCACCGCGGGCCGAAAAGCATCGATCATCCGGAACCCCTGGTCGAGGCCGTTGAGAGTAGGTCCATCACCACGCGTTCTAACGTCTTGAGGTCTAGCTGCCGGCGACTCCTCACCACCGGCTGGCTTGCCTTGGTCACTATTTGGAGGCCGCAGTGCGCAGGAATCAAGGAGGTCTCCCGCGCCGGACAGCTGCAACCGCCTGTTAGACTGAACCGTCCTACCGGAATCGAGCGAGCTCCGCCTGAACTTGAAGTCGTACCGACTCCAGCTCGGCCTGAAGGAGCCTGACCTCCGAAAGGAAGAACTGGACGTATGCGACGTGGCGATTAAGCGCCTGAGCGAACTCGGGGGTACGGACCGCTTCCGCCGCTTGGCGCACTCCGTATGCGCGCAGGTCGGCCTCACTCAAGTTTCTGCCACTTTCCGGATCGTCAGGCAGGTGACCCCTCACGATCGGTGCGTACCCGGAACTTCGCTCTTGACCCCGATTCCCCATCGCCCGCACGTGATCGTAATACAACACGAGCGATGACCGCAGGCGTGCTGACTCGATGAGGCGGAGAGCACCAGTCGAAATCAACTCGTCGAACGTTGGCGAAGAGGGTAGCTGAGCGATGGTCCGGCGGCTAGAAACCACCCGACGAAGAAACGCGATTGTGTCCGTTGGGAAC
This sequence comes from Gemmatimonadota bacterium, assembly GCA_039591485.1. GTDB lineage: Bacteria > Gemmatimonadota > Gemmatimonadetes > Gemmatimonadales > GWC2-71-9 > JAOTVV01. Next base: position 3,206 of record JBDHDN010000294.1, on the reverse strand, counting down.
TCGGCCACACCTCGCGAAACAGGGCCCACTTCTCTTAGCGCAGAGTCTGCCAATGCGACGAGCGGAATCACCAGTTCCGACAGGTAGTCGGCATCGGCCTCCAGATCCGCGACGAGCGCCGCCAGATACTCTCGCTCGCTGACACGATCTGCCCGAGCGGCGGCCCACTGATCCAGTGCCAAGGCCACTAGGACGCTGATCACGATGACGACGAACTCCCCACCCCATCTGACCCACGCACGACCTTGTTGACCTGTGCCCATTCGTCCCGTCACTTCTGCGGTTCAGTCTTACGGTCAGCGCATGACCTGCGAGCGATCCGCTGAGAACCTAAGCGCTCGGCTGGTCCATGCGATTGTTAGACAGCAAGTGGTACTAATACCATCTCATGTGACCATCAAAGCTCGTATTCCAGGTAAGGGAGACAAGACCAGTGCCGTCAACATTGATCCTGAAGACCTCCAGATCCTTGCAGCATTGATCGATGTGTGCAGTGTCATCGCCTCTTCGGGAATAGTGGAAGATCAATTGCAGTCCGTCGGGCGACCATCTGGGCTCGACGCCGCCCGACACCGTCGCCGTAGACGATCCGTCGGGCGAGGTCACCAGACCGACCTCTTCGTCACGAGGAAACAGCAGTTCGATGTCACCGGACAGCACGTCCATTATGAAGAGGCTCATTTCGTCGTCCTCCGCTTCGTCACACCTTGCTTCAATGTCGGCCCATGGCATTGGAGCCGGATCGATGCGTCTTGTCGAATCCATCAACCAGCAGTCGCGGGCGTTGAAGGCAATGTGGGATCCATCCGGCGACCATGATCCCCTCATACCGGCAACGAGGAGACGAACATCGTTTCCGTCCGGTGACATGGTGAACAATCCGCTGTATCCATCGCGGTCCCTTGACTCAAACAGGATGAATTCGCCTCCGGGGTGCCAATCTGGAGACGCATCGTAAACCGGAGAATGGGTTAGCCGGCGCAGGTCCGCTCCGTCGGTTCGGATTCTGTAAATCTCAACGTTGCCGTCACGACGAGACTCAAATACGAGTTCCCTCCCATCGGGCGAGAAGCCGGGCCAACTGTCCTCGGATGCGTGGCGTGTGACGTTGCGCAGGCCAGTACCATCGGCGGCCATCACATAGATGTCTGAGGCCCGTGCTCGTCCCTCAGGATCACCGGGGTCAAGTCGTCTGGACGAGAAGGCGATCAGTCTGCCGTCCGGCGACCAGGTACCAAGACGGCTGTTCGTGTACTGGGGCGTCCGGATGGCGCCGTCACCCGGTGTGGACGTTAGACGCCGTACGTTCGAGCCATCCGGATTCATCAGATACAAGTCCTCCTTCATCCCGTCGCGACTCGAGGTGAAGATGATCGGTCTCGCAGTGTGGGAGGTCTCCTGAGCAACAAGCATGGACAGAGCCGGCTGACTAACATGCACCGGCGCAGCCGTCACCTGCAGTGGTCGAATCCGATCCGCTATCCTCTCCAAATCCGCCGCTTCAGCGTCCTCGGCCCGGACTTCCGGCCACAGTTCCCACGCTCCCCAGATTGTATCGCGATGCGTCAGCTGTCTCCCGTAGCGCCGGCCCGTGATAGTCAACTCAGTTGAATCACCGGGAACCGGATTCATGCCAACCTGGATGTAGCGGCCGGTTGCCAAGCTACGAAACGAGACGATCTGAGGGTAGCGATCACTGCGATCACTGCGATCAGGGCGATAGCTCGAGTCCTGCACGGCACGGTTGACGAGATTCCAGTTAGCCTCCGGAGACCCCGGCAGGCGAAGGCTCACGCTAGCGACAGGACCGCGGGTGGTTGGCTCGGCTTCGGGATACAAAGGCTCGGGCGCGCGGGCGCACGCCGGGACAACTAGAAGAATCGAGAGGGCCGCGCAAAGCGATGCTCGAGCCTGCATCTGAAGTCTCCCGGTTCTGCGGCTACCTAACGGTTCGCGCCTATGCTGCAGGCGAACGGCCTGCCACGTCTAACAATCATCGTTCCTTTATCCGGCATCCGGACCTCCTCGCACTGGGGACCCCACGCCGCGAGCGCCTGACAGCTTCAAGCGCGGGTTAGGCGTCACCTTGCCGGGCCTTCTCTTGTCCGATCCACAGACGATTACCGTCAGGATCCTCGATGCGAAACTCGATCATGCCGTAGAACGTGGTATCTAGCTCCGGAACGGAGAGTCCGTTCTGCCGTGCCCGGCGGTGGAAATCCACGACATCCTCCGGATAGAAGTAGAGCACGGAGGCCCTGGACATACCTGCGTGCGGATTGATGGATTGGTCGAGCATGAGCTGGCAGCTGCCGCTGCGCAGCATGGCCCAGCCCCATTCGTCGTTTCGGCTCTCGACGATGAATCCAAGCTTCTCGTAGAACGCCACGCTGTCGGGCAAACTCTTGACCGGCTGCATTGGGACCAGACGGCTGAGATTCATGTGACCTCTAGTGGTGACGCCTAACGGCTCGGCATTCTGTTGCGCGACAAGAATGTATTTCCCGTGCTGCGAGGTGCAAACCGAATAGCTCGGGCCACACAGCCAATCCGCGTCAACAGCAATTCCTTGTTAGGTCGCCGTGGTCGACCGCACCGACCCTATCGACTACCACCAAGCCGGGTGGCCGTCCATCACCTCGTTCTGGGTGAGTTGCCTCTGATCCTCGCCGTTCGCACGTACGATGAACAGTTCGGTGCCCTCAAAGTCACCCATGGAGGGGACGTGGTTGAACACAATCCACTCTCCATCGGGCGACCAACTCGGATACGTCGCAAAGCCGGGCACGTCGCTCACCTGCCGCCGGCCGGAGCCGTCAGCGTTCATGACATGCACCTGCATTCCAGCCCCGAAGACAGCGATTTGGGCACCATCAGGGGACCAGCGCGGCAGAGCACCTAGGCCGCGCGAGCTGACCTCGCCCGAGGCAAGATCGAGAGCCTGTAGCACTGCGGTGCGTGGCGGGTTGAGGACCATGAACAGGACGGCTGCGCCGTCCGGTGACCAGTCCGGGCAGCAGAGTCCGTTCTGCCCCTTCTCCAGGTGGGTAAGCCTCTCGACGTTAGCCCCGTCGGCGTCCATGGTGTAGAGCTCGTAGAACCCGTCTCGGTCAGAGAGGAAGACGATTCTCGTCCCGTCGGGCGACCAGTCCGGTGAGTAGTCGAACTGGCCGTGATCTGAGAGACGGACCAAGTTCCGGCCATCC
>JBDHDN010000293.1:0-5304 GCA_039591485.1 Gemmatimonadota bacterium | reverse complement strand
CAGCGGATCACGTGGGGGACATTCACGGTGTACGGCTACAACTTCGTTCCTCCGACACCGTTCCGGCTCAAGGACTGGGAGCGTTACGACGTATCCCGCCACACGGACCCCGGGTGCATCTCGCCCGAGGAGGGCAGCCATTCGTACCCGGTCTCGAGGCATCAGGTGCGCCACGCCACCATTCAGCAGGACCTCGAGCGGCTGACCAGGAAGGCCAATCTGGAGCGCGCCATCTTTCTGTTCCACGCTCCGCCCTACCGGACGGCACTCGATCGCGCTGCCTTGGACGGCAAGTCGATCGACTACGCGCCGCTCGACGTGCACATCGGCAGCATCGCCGTCCGGCGCTTCATCGAGCAGCGCCAACCGTGGCTCACCCTCCACGGACACGTGCACGAATCGACGCGGCTGACGGGTGCATGGATGGACCGAATCGGACGAACGGTCATGCTCAATGCTGCCCACGACGGCCCAGAGCTGTCGGTGATCGAGTTCGATCCCGACGATCCCTCGTCCGCCGAGCGTCGCCTCTGGTAGTCCCGCACGCGGTCTGTGTCACGCTTGTGCCAGCCGGGGTCAGCACGTGCACCGGGCCCACGCCGGACTTGCGTCGAGTCAGCGAACAGGACATCCTGATCTCAACACCGCGGCATGGTCGCCTTGCCGCTGCGCAGTGTCCTCTTTGGGAGAGCGACCGTCGTGCCCGAGCGCTTCAAGCCGATCCGTTTCTCCCGCGCTGGCGTGCGCGGGCTGCGGGCCTCCGCCACCCTCGCCATCAACGATCGCGTCCGTGAACTGTGGAGCGAGGGCAAGAACGTCTACCATCTCGCATTCGGGGAATCGCGGTTCCCGGTGCACCCGAGGATCGCCGAGGCACTCGCAGGGAGTACGCAGAAGCGCAGTTATCTCCCCGCGCTTGGGATTCCCGAGCTCCGGCGCACGATCGCAACCTACTACGCCGAGCACTTCGGGCTCGACGTCGGGCCGGACCAGGTCGTGATCGGTCCTGGCAGTAAGTCGCTGCTCTTCTCCTGCATGCTCGCATTGGGTGAGGAGGTCGTTCTACCGCAGCCCTCCTGGGTTTCCTACGGTCCGCAGGCACACCTGCTCGGCAAGCCGATCACATACGTCCCGACCCGACCGGAGGAAAACTACGAGTTGGAACTCGACGTGCTCGAGCACCGGATCGAGGAGTCAAGGCGCAACTGGGGGAATCCGGAGGTCTTCATCGTCAACAGTCCGAAGAACCCGACCGGGACCATGATGCACCCGGAGAAGGTCGAGGCGCTGGCGGCGTTTGCGCGGAGCCACGAGCTGATGGTGCTGAGTGACGAGATCTACGCCCTCACCACGTTCGGTACCATTCCCCACGTCTCGATCGCTCGGCACTATCCCGAGGGCACCGTCGTCTTCGGTGGCCTCAGCAAGCACCTCAGCCTCGGCGGCTGGCGCTTCGGTGTGGCCGTCCTCCCGAACCGGGCTGCGGGGAAGCGCCTCGCACATGCGATGGAGAATATCGCATCCAATATCTGGACGTGTGTGCCGGCGCCAATTCAGTATGCCGCGCTCGTCGCCTACAGCGGTAACCCGGACATCGAGGAGTACATCACCCTCTGCGCGCGGATGCACGCGGCACGTACGCGGTTCCTTTACCGGACACTCAGCGGGCTCGGCATTCCCTGCGTGGAGCCGGCCGGCGCATTCTACGTCTATCCCTCGTTCGATCGCTGGCGTGAACCACTGGCCGCGTGTGGCGTGCACACCGACGAGGACCTGGCGTTGTACTTGCTGGAGCGGTACGAGATCGCGACCCTTCCGGGCTCGGCGTTCCATGCGGCTCACGATCTGTGCCTCAGGGTTTCGTCGAGCTACATCGACGCAGCGACGGACGAACGGGCCGACGCGCTGCTCGCTGCGTTCCGCGACGATCCGGACCCGGACCGCTTCCTGCGAGACCACCACTCCAGAATGCACCAAATAGTGGAGCGATTCGAGGAGTTCGTCGCGGACCTGCAGCAGAGTGCCGCCCGCTCATCCCTGACCGGCGGCGTGCGCGCCTCGTCGGCGCGGTAGCTCGGCCATGCGAGACGTCGTCATCATCGATGCGGTTCGCTCTCCCATCGGGCGTCACCACGGTGCACTGTCGAGCGTTCGGCCCGACGACCTGCTCGCCGATGTGCTCCGCGGGCTGGTCGACCGGGTCGGGATCGACCCGGCGCTGCTCGATGACGTCTACGCCGGCTGCGGCAATCAGGCGGGGGAAGACAATCGTGACGTCGCACGAATGGCTGCCCTACTTGCGGGATTCCCAGTCGAAGTCCCGGGCGTCACGGTCAACCGGAACTGCTCCTCCGCTCTCGAGGCGGTGAACCAGGCGGCCAAGGCGATCCTCGCCGGCGAAGGCGACGTGTACATCGGGGCCGGCGTCGAGTGTATGAGCCGAGCCCCATGGGCCATTCCGAAGCCGGAGCGGGGCCAGCCGGTCGGACACTGGACGATGTGGGATACGACCGTCGGATGGCGCTTCAACAACCCCAAGATGGACGCACGCTATCCGATCGCGAGTCTGGGAGAGACGGCGGAGAACATCGCGGACGATTTGGGCATTACCCGTGAGGAGCAGGACGCGTTCGCGCTCGAAAGTCAGCGCCGCGCGGTCGACGCGATCGCTGCCGGGCGCTTCGCCGACGAGATCGTCCCCATCGCCGTTCCGCAGCGCAAGGGCGATCCGGTGCTCGTCGACACCGACGAGCACCCACGCTATCGCCGGGAGGACGGGCGCTACGTACTGGATACCGATCTCCCCCAGCTGGCTCGGCTGCAACCAGCGTTTCGCAACGGCGGCACGGTCACGGCGGGGAATTCGAGTGGCATCAACGACGGGGCGGCCGCAGTGCTTCTCATGAGCGCCGACAAGGCGCGGCAGCTGGGCTTGCGACCAATGGCCCGCTGGATCGGCTCGGCGGTGGCGGGTGTCGATCCAGGCGTCATGGGCTACGGTCCAATCCCATCGACCAAGAAGCTGCTCGCGAGGCTTGACCTCACGGTCGCGGACATCGGCCTCGTCGAGCTCAACGAGGCCTTTGCCGCGCAGGCGCTTGGCGTCATGCGTCACCTCGGGTTGCCACACGACATCACGAACGTGAATGGCGGTGCCATCGCGCTCGGGCATCCAACCGGCTGTTCGGGCGCCCGCATCCTGGTCACGCTGCTGCACGAGATGAAGCGCCGTGCTGTCGCGGAAGCCACGCCGTACTACGGGCTCGCGACCCTGTGCGTCGGCGTTGGGATGGGCGTATCGACGGTGGTGGAGTGGATCGGCGCAAGGGTGTGAACGTGAAGAGAGATGGGGAAACCGTGACGGCTGGCGTGGACGAGCACGATCCGGCGCACCGAGCCTCGCACCGGCTGTGTGGCGGGCGTTCTGGTATCACGTCAGGCGCGGCGCGCTACCGCCGCCTCGCCGCTCATCCCCGTGCGTGGTAATCCCGCGATGCACTGCCTTGGAGCAAGGAGTTTCACGTGAGGCACGCACCACAGCGTCCGCTGTCGGGCATTCGGGTGATCGGGCTCGAACAGTATATGAGCGGGCCGTACTGTACGATGCTGCTGGCCGACGCCGGTGCCGACGTAATCAAGATCGAGCGTCCCGGGAAGGGAGACCCTCGACGCTCGATCCCGCCGTTCGCCGGCCGCGATGGGGCGAAGAAGGCGTTCGGTTATATGGCTTACAACCGGAACAAGAGAAGCCTCGCGCTGAACGTGCAGTCCCAGGACGGCCAGGAGGTCTTGCGCAAGCTCGTCGCGGTGTCGGACGTCGTGGTCGAGAACCTGCGCCCCGGCGCCATGGACAAGCTCGGGCTCGGCTGGGACGGCATGCGGACCATCAACCCACGCCTCGTCTACACGATGATCTCGGGTTTCGGGCGCCTGCCCGGGTACCGAAGCGACTATGCGGAACGGCCCGCGTTCGACATCGTCGCGGAGGCGATGAGTGGAGTGATGGACCTGATCGGCTTCGAGGACAAGCCGCCCACTTTCACCCTGTACGGGCTGGCCGATGTCTACTCGGGGATGATCGCCGCCTTCGGGGTGATGCAGGCACTCTTCATGCGGGAACGCTCGGGAATGGGGCAGGTGGTCGACGTGTCCCTCACCGACAACATGCTGGCTCTGAACGAGCGCATGGTCGCCTTGTATTCCGTCACCGGCCAGGAACCCAGCCGCGGCCGGCTCGAGCACCTGTGGCCGCGGGGTGCGTTCCGCTGCCGCGACGGATACGTCGCGCTCAACGTGCCGGACGACATCGTCTGGGGGCGGCTGGCCACCGCGGTGGGACGGCCTGATCTCATCGACGATCCCCGCAGCCGTGACGGCACCAGCCGGGCGGAGCACGCAGCACTCCTACAGCCGATCATCGAAGGATGGATGGCAGACAAGACCCGCCAGGAAGTGGTCGATACCCTGAACGCTGCGGGGATGCCCACCGGCCCAGTGTACACCGCGAAGGACGTCTTCGCAGATCCGCACTTCCGGACCCGCGGCATGCTCGTAGACGTGGACGATCCGGAAGTCGGTACGTTCACGTTCGCCCGCTCGACCCCTCACCTTTCAGCGGCACCCGAGATTCCCGCCGTCGCGGCTCCCGGGCTCGGGCAGCACACGCGGGAGGTCCTGGAGGGGCTGCTGCAATACTCGGCGACGGAGGTGGATCGGCTCGCCGCTGACGGGGTCGTTGGCCTACCGGCGGCAGCGCCGGCCGGCGAGTGACCGATCGCCGCAGCCGAGGGTATCATTCACCGATGATACGTGCTCGCTCCCTCAAGCTCGCCGCCGGCGTTCTCGCCCTCGTCGCGTGCGGCGACAGTCCCACCGCTGCCGACCTCGTCGGCGAATGGGGGGGTGAGCATATCGCGCTCACGATCACGCAGACGGGCGCCGTGCTGGAGTTCGACTGCGCGCACGGCAGCATCACCGAGCCCATCGTACCCGATGGAGCGGGCGAGTTCGACGTCGCCGGCATCTACGTGCGCGAGCACGGAGGACCGATCCGGGAGGGCGAGCCACCGGACAGTCATCCGGCGCGCTACGTGGGGCGGATCGACGGGTCACGGATGACGCTGACGGTGACCCTCACTGATGGCCCCAAGCCGCAGGCGAGCTACACCCTCCGGCTGGGCGCACCGCCGCAGATCTACAGGTGCGTGTGAGACCGTCGCCCAGTCTGGCATGGCGGGACTGAGGTGAACCATCAGTTGAGCAGCGATCACTGCGCGACTGTGCCGAAAAGGGGCCGGACCGAAG
>JBDHDN010000292.1:0-5324 GCA_039591485.1 Gemmatimonadota bacterium | reverse complement strand
GACACGGCCCTCAAGACGGCGGACGCGGGCTATCTCACGCGCCGCTTGGTGGACGTGGCCCAGGACGTGACGATTACGGAAGAGGACTGCGGCACGATCCTGGGGCTCGAGATGTCGGCGCTGAAGGAGGGCGAGGACATCATCGAGCCGCTCAAGGAGCGGCTGGTGGGCAACGTGGTCGCCGAGGACGTGTTCGATCCGCACGAGCGGGACGAGCACGGTGATGCGATGCTGCTGGCGGCGGCCGGGGAGCTGCTCGACGAGGACACGGCGACGGCGATCGACGATGCGGGCATCGAGAAGGTGAAGATCCGCTCGGTCCTCACCTGCGAGGCCCGCCGCGGCGTGTGCCGCATGTGCTACGGCCGGAACCTCGCGACGAACGAGATGGTGGACCTCGGAGAAGCGGTTGGCATCCTGGCAGCCCAGTCGATCGGCGAGCCGGGGACGCAGCTCACGCTTCGGACGTTCCACATCGGCGGCACCGCAGCGCGCATCGCCGAGGAGACCACGCGCAAGACGAAGCTCGAGGGCACGATCGAGTTCAGCGACCGACTGTCCGTCGTGGAGACGCCGGAGGGGGCCCGGATCGTGACCGGCTACGACGGCGAGTTGATCCTGAAGGACGCCGACGATCAGGTCCGGTCGCGGTTCCATGTTCCGCTTGGTGCACGGCTGGCTTTGACCGATGGGCAGGTGGTGAAGCGGGACGATCTGCTCTTCGCGTGGGATCCGTATGCCAACCCGATCATCTCCGACGTCTCCGGAAGAGTGCGGTTCGTCGACATCGTGGAGGACGAGACGGTCCGGGAGTCGCTGGACGAGATGACGGGGCTCAGGCAGCGGGTGATCACGGAGGACCGGGAGAAGAAGCTCCATCCCCACATCGAGATCGTCCAGACCATCAAGGGCGGCAAAGAACGGCGCGTGCGCAACTACGTCGTGCCCGAGGGCGCCCAGCTCACCGTCGAGGACGGTGAGGAGGTGATGGCCGGGACCGTTCTTGCCAAGATCTCGCGGGAAGCCTATCGGACGCGGGACATTACGGGCGGCCTGCCGCGTGTTGCCGAGCTGTTCGAGGCCCGGCGGCCGAAGGATCCGGCCACGATATCCGAGATCGACGGTGCCGTGCATTTCGGCGACATCAAGCGCGGCAAGCGCGAGATCATCGTGCAGCCTGAGACCGGCGAGGCCCAGACGTACGAAGTGCCGGCCGGGAAGCACCTCCGGGTGCACGAAGGCGACCGCGTCTACGCCGGCGACCGGCTCACCGAGGGCCCCGTGAACCCGCATGACATCCTGCGGATCAAGGGGCCGCGCGCCGTGCAGGAATATCTCCTGAACGAGGTCCAGGAGGTGTACCGGCTGCAGGGCGTGAAGATCAACGACAAGCACATTGGCGTGATCGTGCGGCAGATGCTCCAGAAGGTGCGGGTCATCGATCCGGGCGACACCGACTTCCTCGAGGGAGAGCACGTCGACAAGGTCGTGTTCCGCGAGCGGAACGAGCGGGCGCTCAAGAAGAGCCACCGCCCGGCGACCAGCGAGCCGCTGCTGCTCGGGATCACCAAGGCGTCGCTCACGACGCAGTCGTTCATCTCGGCGGCGTCATTCCAGGAGACGACGCGTGTTCTCACGGACGCGGCCATCCGTGGGGCGAAGGACGACCTGCTGGGGCTGAAGGAGAACATCATCATTGGGCATCTCATCCCGGCCGGGACCGGCGTGTACCGGTACTCGGAGCTGGAGATCGAGCTGCCCGAGGGCTTCGAGCCGCCGCCACCACCGGCGGAGGAGGAGGAGGCCGCTGCCGCGAGCCCGTTCCTGCCGAGCGAGGCAGAGCCGGCGGAGGCGCAGCAACAGTAACGGCGAGGCGTGGGGGGCCGGTCGCCGGACCGGTCCCCCGCGCATAAGCCCGCATCCCACCTTGACCTGCGCGTAGCCCCTCTCTAAATTCACCATTCTGTCACCGATCCGGGCGCTCTCTGGGCCCGGCGGGTCTCGGCCAACAGCAATCGCAGGGTCATGCCGACGATCAATCAACTGGTCCGCAACGGGCGGGCGAAGGTACTGAAGAAGGACAAGGCGCCCGCACTCCGGGGGAACCCGCAGAAGCGCGGCGTGTGCACGCGGGTGTACACCACCACGCCCAAGAAGCCGAACTCCGCGCTCCGCAAGGTCGCGCGGGTGCGGCTCACGAACGGGTTCGAGGTATCGAGCTACATCCCCGGGGAGGGACACAACCTCCAGGAGCACAGCATTGTGCTGATCCGTGGGGGCCGAGTGAAGGACTTGCCCGGCGTTCGGTACCACATCATCCGGGGCACGCTCGACGCCGCCGGAGTGAACGACCGCCGGCAGGGCCGTTCCAAGTACGGTGCGAAGAGGCCGAAATGAGCCGACGCAAGCGGGCGATCAAGCGGCCGGTGCCGCCGGATCCGCGGTATGACAGCCAGACGGTCACGAAGTTCGTGAACCGGCTGATGCGCGACGGAGAGAAGTCGACGGCCGAGGGCGTGTTCTACGACTCGATGGACCTCATCGAGCAGCGGACGGGCCAGCCGGGCGTGCAGGTGTTCAAGCAGGCGCTGAACAACGTGAAGCCGGCGGTCGAGGTCAAGAGCCGCCGAGTGGGCGGTGCGACCTACCAGGTGCCGGTCGAAGTGCGGCCGGATCGGCGGACGGCGCTCGCCATGCGGTGGATTGTTGAGTACGCGCGGGGCCGCAATGAGCGGTCGATGGCCGAGCGGCTTGCCGGCGAGCTCATCGCGGCGAGCAAGGGCGATGGCAGCTCGGTCAAGAAGCGAGAGGATACGCATCGGATGGCGGAGGCGAACCGCGCCTTCGCGCACTACCGGTGGTAGCACGGACCTGCGGCCGCTCGGCGGCTGCGGTTCACTGACGAAACCTACCGGGGCCCGGCTTCCGGGGAACCCGGCGGCGCAGGGAGGAAACTCCCGGCCGAGTACGGAGCGAGACCTGTCCGCTGGGACGGACGACGGTCGCCCCGGTTTTTCGCTGCCCCAGGGCGGTGGGACGGGCGGTCGGCCGCACGGCGGCTCGCGATAGAGCGAACTGATGGCTATGGGGCGAGCGAGAACACTCGAGAAGATTCGGAATATCGGCATCATGGCGCACATCGATGCCGGTAAGACGACGACGACCGAGCGGATCCTGTACTACACCGGGCGCACGTACAAGCTCGGTGAGGTCCATGAGGGTACGGCCACCATGGACTGGATGGAGCAGGAGCAGGAGCGCGGCATCACCATCACGTCGGCGGCGACCTTCTGCGAGTGGGACCGCTTCGGAGAGCGTCACCAGATCAACATCATCGACACGCCGGGACACGTCGACTTCACCGTCGAGGTGGAGCGGTCGTTGCGGGTGCTCGACGGCGCCGTGACCGTGCTCGATGCGGTGGCAGGTGTCGAGCCGCAGACGGAGACCGTGTGGCGTCAGGCCGATCGCTATCGCGTGCCGCGGATCGTGTTCGTCAACAAGATGGATCGTGTCGGCGCCGACTTCGATCGCTGTGTCTCGATGATGCGGGAGCGGCTGGGCGTCAAGGCCGTGCCGGTGCAGTATCCCCTCGGGGCCAGCGAGCTGTTTACGGGCCTCATCGATGTCATCCGCGAGGTCGAGGTCGTCTACGACGAGGTCTCGATGGGCGTGACCTGGGTCGAGGGCCCGGTGCCCGAAGTGTTCAAGGAGCGAGTCGCGGAGCTGCGCCACGAGTTGATCGAGGCAGCGGTGGAGCACGATGAGGGACTGCTCCACAAGTATCTCGAAGGGGAGGAGTTGACCGAAGAGGAGATCCGCCGGGCCGTCCGCAAGGCGACGCTGGCCAACGCCCTGGTGCCGGTCTTCTGTGGGGCGGCGTTCAAGAACAAGGGGGTGCAGCGGCTGCTCGATGGCATCATCGACTACCTGCCGAGTCCCCTCGACGTGCCGCCGGTGTCCGGCCATCTCCCCCATCACGACGAGACCTTCGCCGACCGGCCTGCGGACGACGGTGCGCCGTTCAGCGCGCTGGCGTTCAAGATCGCGACCGATCCGTACGTCGGGAAGCTGACGTTCTTCCGCGTCTATTCGGGTGTCCTCGAGTCGGGATCCCATGTCTTCAACTCGACCAAGGACCGGCGGGAGCGAATCGGCCGCCTGCTGCAGATGCACGCCAACAAGCGTGAGGAAGTGCAGGAGGTCCGGGCCGGCGACATCGCCGCGGCGATCGGGCTCAAGGATACGCGCACCGGTGACACACTGTGCGACGGAGACGACCCGATCATTCTGGAGGCGATGCGCTTCCCGGAGCCCGTGATCTCCGTTGCGATCGAGCCGAAGACCAAGGTCGATCAGGACAAGCTCGCAACCGCGCTGCAGAAGCTCTCTGAGGAGGACCCGACGTTCCAGGTCCGCACCGACCAGGAGACCGGTCAGACGATCATCTCGGGCATGGGCGAGCTTCACCTCGAGATCCTGGTCGACCGGATGAAGCGTGAGTTCAAGGTGGAGGCCAACATCGGCCGGCCGCAGGTCGCCTACCGCGAGACGATCCGTGAGCGGGTCGAATACGTGGAGGGCAAGTTCGTGCGGCAGACGGGCGGACGTGGCCAGTACGGGCATGTGGTGATCCACGCCGAGCCGGCGCAGCCCGGGAACGGATTCACCTTCGAGGATCGGATCGTGGGCGGCAGCATCCCCCGCGAGTTCATCGGTCCGGTCGAGCAGGGCATTAAGGGCGCGCTCGAGAACGGCGTGCTGGCCGGCTACCCGGTCGTGGACGTCCGTGTCGAGTTGGTCGACGGCAGCTACCACGACGTGGACTCGAGCGAGATGGCGTTCAAGATCGCGGGCTCGATGGCCCTCAAGGAGGCAGTCGAGCGAGCCAAGCCCGTGCTGCTCGAGCCCATCATGGATGTCGAGGTCGTTACCCCCTCGGAGTACATGGGCGACGTGATCGGCGACCTGAACAGCCGACGCGGCAAGATCGGCGGTATGACGCAGCGGGGGGAGGCGCAGGTGATCGGGGCCAGCGTGCCCCTGGCGGAGATGTTCGGGTACTCGACCACGCTCCGCTCGATGAGTCAGGGCCGGGCCGTATACTCGATGCAGTTCTCGCACTACGCGGAAGCGCCCAAGAGCATTGTCGAGGAAATCACGAGTCGCTGAGTACGACACGCAATCGCAAGTCACCAAGACGGGGAAGTTGAGCCATGGCGAAGGCAAAGTTTGAGCGGACGAAGCCGCATGTGAACGTGGGGACGATTGGGCACGTGGACCACGGGAAGACGACGTTGACGGCGGCGATCACGGAGGTGCAG
>JBDHDN010000291.1:0-5335 GCA_039591485.1 Gemmatimonadota bacterium | reverse complement strand
TTGACGATCGTGGCGTCGTGTATCTGCGTCACGGCGAACCGGATCGTGTTGCGACGCTTTCCGGACCGGGCGTCGATCCCAACGAGTCGTGGCTGTATGGCCGCCGCGACGGGAATCTCGTGTTCCACTTCGTGGCGCGCGCCGACGTGCAGGACTACAAGCTCGTCGAGAGTCTGCTGGACGTACTCGATCCGAGCTACGGACTCCAGGTGCATGCCGGTGCCGCGCCGGTCACCGGCACGGCCCAGGAGCTGCTCGTGTCGCGTCAGTTCCTCGACCCGGTTTATCAGCGCCTCGCGATGGGTGCCTCGGTGCAGCAGCGCACGCTCACCGAGGAGCGTCGGATGGGTGAGCGAGCGGTCGCCGTCGGTACGACCACCGATAGCTATCCGATCCGCTTTGCGAGCGAGCTCGACGCCGCCATTCAGCGGTATGTGGTGAGTGGAGAGCGGCCGGGCGAGACCGCGGTGCTGCTGGCTTTCTCCGTCCCCGGCGATCAGCTGGCGCCGGAAGCGTGGTCTGATCGCATTGTGTATCGGCTCAGTGTGCGGGTGGTTGTGTCGGTCGCGGGCGAGCCCGTCGCGCTCGTTGACACGCTCCAGACCGTCACGGTCGATCACGTGTTCGGCGCGGAGGAGTTCATGCACGGTCATGTCGCCATGCCGGTCCCTGCCGGGGAATACGAGCTGCAAGTGGTGTTGACGGAGCCACGACGAGACGCCGGACGGCTCGCGATCGACGACGAGCTGGTGGTACCCGACTTCGAGAGCGACCGATTCCAGCTCAGCGACATCGTGGTTGGCCGGCTCGGCGGTGGCTCGCCCTGGATCGCCGGTGACGACACCGTCTCCGTCACCGCCCGGCGGCGGTTTCCGGCACCGTCGCGGCTCCAGGTCTACTACGAGGTTCACGGACTCAATCCCGGGGACGGCTACCGCAGTCGGCTGGAAGTGCGCAAGCGCGGCGGCGGATCGGTGTTCGGGTTCTTCAAGCGCCTGTTCGGTGGCGGAGGAGCGCCGATCACGCTGGCATTTGATGGCGTGGCATCGGGCCCGACGACCCGCATTCTGCAAACGGTCGACCTGGAAGACCTCGATCGGGGGAGCTACCGACTGCGGATTTCGGTCGAATCCCCAGACGGGGCGCGGTCTGTCGACCATGAGATCGACCTGGAGTTGGTCGGCACATAAGTTGCCCCTTCTGACCCCCGCCGGCACACATTTCTGCCGGAGTTCCGGGGGGTGAATGTTCTGTTCACGATGCGGCGCCGAAGTCATCAGGAGGGCGAGGTTTTGCCCTGCGTGTGGGCATGGGGTTGCCCTCACGCCGGCGGCCGACCCGCAGGCCCACGCTCCCGACGTCGCAGAGATCGACATGGTGCGGGATGCTCTCGCGGAGGAGTACACGATCGAGGCCGAGCTTGGTCGCGGCGGAATGGCGATCGTCTACAAGGCCGCGGATCGGCAGCTCGAGCGCGACGTCGCCATCAAAGTGCTGCCGTTCTCGCTCGGTTTCGACCAGCAGTTCGTCGAGCGCTTTCAACGGGAAGCCCGCACCGCGGGCGGGCTCGAGCACCCCCACATCATCCCGATCTATCGCGTCGGCCGCGCCGGCAAGGTGATCTACTTCGTCATGAAGTACCTGCGGGGCGGCTCGCTGTCCGACCGGTTGGAGCGCCGCGGCAAGCTGCTTCCGGAAGAGATCCGCCGGCTCCTGATCGAGACCGGTGGAGCCCTCGCGTACGCCCATCGCAAGGGCATCGTGCACCGCGACATCAAACCCGACAACATCATGTTCGACGAGCTCGGCCACGCGGTCCTGCTGGACTTCGGGATCGCCAAGGCCGCGTCGGGTACCCGACTCACGGGAACCGGCACCTCCATTGGAACGCCGCACTACATGAGCCCTGAGCAGGCGCGTGCACAGGGCCTGGACGGGCGCAGCGACCTCTACTCTCTCGGTGTCGTGGCGTATCAGTGCCTCGCGGGGCAGGTGCCGTTCGACGGTGAGGACGCCTTCGCGATCGGCTACAAGCACATCATGGAGCCGCTGCCAAGACCGGCGCTTGCCACGGCAGAACAGCGGGAAGTGTACGAGGTCGTGGCACGTCTCCTCGCGAAGACACCGGGCGACCGGTTCCAGGCCGCCGACGAGATGGCTGCCGTTCTCAGGGGCGGCTCGGTCTCGGTATCGGGGCCACGCCCGGTGCTCACATCGCTGTCCGCCGACCCGACGGAGGTCATCAGTCCGACGCCCGAGCAGCTGGAGGCGCTGCGCTCGGCGGAGGGCTCGCGGACCGCACGCGAGGGCAATCCCAGCACGACACCCACGACCCCCATCCCCACTCCTCAACCGAGGCCACAGCCGCGCCGTCGAGGGGGCGTGATGGCCGGGGTGCTTCTCTTTCTCTGCCTCGGTGTTGGTGGAGCGGGGGGGTACTGGTACTTCGGTTTGAACGGCCAATGGCCTCCGCCGTTCCTGGAGGATATCGAATGGAGGGCGTATCTGCCGGTGGCGCTCGGGGGCGGAGCTGCGTCGGCTGAGACACTGCCCCCCGTTGCGATGCAGGACTCCGCCGTACTACTCGACAGCGCTGCGCAGGCGATGTCGGCCGATCCGCCGATGGTCGATTCGGCTGCGCCAGCTGCCCCGCTCCCGGAAACCGGCACGCTCATCGTGCGCGGCGTGCCGGTGGCATCACAGCTGCTGATCGACGGCAGGCCGGTGGCCGACTCCGTGTTTGAGCTGGGACCGGGTTCCTATACGATTCGCGTGACCAAGGCCGGGTACGAGGACTTCAGCGCGTTCGAGCCGCTCGCGCGGGGCGGGCGGGTCGTGGTGCAGGTCCCGGAGTTGGTGCGCCGGCGTCCTCCGGACCGGGGCGAGCCGATTGTCCGGCCGGCACCGACACCTGCTCCACCCGTCGACTACTGTGCCCAGCCCGGCGACGACTACAACAGAGACCAGAGCTGTTACGATCGAGCGCCGGAGCCGCAGCGACCGGCGGTCATCCAGCTGCCGCCCGCCGCCAAGGTCACGCGTACGGTGCTCTGGGTCGAGATCGACGCCTCGGGTGCGGTGCAGGCCGTACAGTTCAAGGAACTCTCGCCGTTCCAGCGGTTCAACCTCGCCGCGGCAAAGTTCGCGAGGGACAGTCTGACCTATCGTCCGGCGACCAAGGATGGGCGTGCGGTCTCCGCGTGGTTCCGTCTCCCGGTGTGGGGTCGCCCGCGCTAGACTCCGGTTCATGATTCATCCCAGCGCGTTCCTCGCGCCCGGGGCGGTCGTCCTGGGCGATGTCAACGTTGGTCGCGACGCCTCGATCTGGTACCACTGCGTAGTCCGCGGCGACATGGCGCCGATCGAGATCGGCGACGAGACCAACATCCAGGATCTCACGATGGTGCACGTGGACGAGGGCGTGCCGTGCATCATCGGCCGGCGGGTGGGGGTGGGGCACCGGGCCATCCTGCACGGCTGTACGGTGGAGGACGAGTGCCTGATCGGCATGGGAGCGATCCTGCTGAATCGCGTACGGATCGGCACCGGTTCTGTCATCGGTGCGGGGGCGATCCTGCCGGAAGGCATGAAGGTGCCTCCCGGATCGCTCGTGCTTGGCGTACCGGGGCGCGTCGTCCGGCCGGTGGACGACACGCTGCAGGTGCGCATCCGGGAGACCTGGGAGCACTACGTGGCCCAGGCGCGCCGGCACTGGGCCGGTGCGGTGCAACGACACGAAACCGCCTGAAACAGTTTTGTGATGTGAATAGCGAAACGGGTCGCCACACGGAGGCGTCTGCAGCCACTTGCCCGGTTCCGGTGCCGTTCCTACCTTGCTGCGCCGCGTTCGCCGGGGGAACACGATCTTGGCCAACACGGCCATTCATTCGTGCATACATTACTCAATTGGCACACTTCATGGGCTCGAGGCGGAGCGACTATGGCTATTGGGGCAGGTGACGAGACCCGGCGACCACCGGAACTGAGCGAGAATGCGCGTACGGTTCTCAAGCGACGCTACTTGGTGAAGAACGACGCGGGCGAGCCCGTGGAGGAGCCGCAGGACCTGTTTGGGCGCGTCGCACGCACCATCGCGTCGGCCGACGCGACGTACGGGGCGAGCGCGGGTGCGGTGGAGGAGTTGAGCGAGGTGTTCTACGCGCTGATGGCAACGCAGGTGTGGATGCCCAACAGCCCGACGCTCATGAATGCCGGTCGCCCCCTCGGTCAGTTGTCCGCGTGCTTCGTGCTCCCGGTCGACGACGCGTTGTCCAACGGCCAGAGCGGGATCTACGACACGCTGCGGCACATGGCGCTCGTACACCAGTCCGGAGGCGGGACCGGTTTCTCCTTCTCGCGGCTCCGACCGCAGAACGACGTCGTGCGATCCACCATGGGGGTCGCGTCCGGTCCGGTCTCGTTCATGTCCTTGTACGACTCGTCGACGGAGGTCGTGAAGCAGGGCGGTACGCGGCGCGGTGCCAACATGGGCATTCTTCGGGTGGATCACCCCGATATCCTCGAGTTCGTGAGGTGCAAGGACGACACTACCAAGATCACGAACTTCAACATCTCGGTGGCCGTCACCGACCTCTTCATGGAAGCGGTCGAAGCGGGCCGGCCGTACGACCTGATGCACCCGCGAACGGGGGAGGTCGTTGGTCAGCTCGACGCCCGCGAGGTCTTCCAGACGGTCGTACACGGTGCGTGGAAGACGGGCGAGCCCGGCGTGTTCTTCGTCGACCAGGCCAATCGCTACAATCCGGTTCCACACCTCGGCGGGTATGAGGCCACCAACCCGTGCGGCGAGCAGCCGCTGCTGCCGTACGACGTCTGCAACCTCGGCTCCGTAAACGTCGGCGCGTTCGTGACCGACGGCGAGGTCGATTGGGATGGACTGCGACGCACCGTGCACCTGTGCACGCACTTCCTCGACAACGTCATCGACGTCAACCGGTATCCGCTGCCGGAGATCACCGATCTCGCCACGCGCATCCGGCGCGTCGGTCTGGGTATCATGGGCTGGGCGGACTTCCTGATCGGCCTCGGTGTGCCGTACAACTCCGACGAGGCCATCGATTGGGCGCGCCGGCTGATGCAGTTCGTGGATGAAGAGGCAAAGGTCGAGAGCGAGCGACTCGCCGGGCAGCGCGGGGTGTTCCCGGAATGGGAGCAGAGCATCTGGGGGCCGGATGCCTCGTGCGCCCGCGATGCAGCGGGGAACCGCGTGCGACCGATGCGCCGACTGCGGAACTGCAACCTGACCACGGTTGCGCCGACCGGCACGATCTCGATCATCGCCGGATGCGCTTCCGGCATCGAGCCCCTGTTCGCC
>JBDHDN010000290.1:0-6431 GCA_039591485.1 Gemmatimonadota bacterium | reverse complement strand
CGGGGCCCGTGGCACGTACGGGTTCTACGAGGCGCTGGATTTCACGCCGTCACGCCTTCCCGAGGGCGAACAACTCGCCGTGGTTCGCGCATACATGGCGCACCACCAGGGAATGACCATCGTCTCCCTCGGCAACGTCGTGCACCACGGCCTCACCCGCCGATGTTTCCACGCGCATCCCATGATCCAGGCGTCGGAACTCCTCCTGCAGGAGCGGACCCCGCGCGCGGTGGCCGTCACCCGGCCACGCGGCGAAGAGGTTGAGGTGGCGGCCCAGGTCCGAGATCTCGTGCCACCGACCCTGCGGCGCTTCGAGTCGCCGCACGATGTCCCGCCCCGCACCCATCTCCTCTCGAACGGTCGGTATCTGGTCATGGTGACTGCTGCAGGGGCCGGCTTCAGCCGGTGGCGTTCCCTCGCCGTTACACGGTGGCGGGAGGATACGACCCGCGACTGTTGGGGCACCTTCATCTTCCTGCGCGACGTACGTACCGGACGTGTCTGGTCGGCGGGGTTCCAGCCGAGCGGCGCCGAAGTGGAGAAGTACAACGTCGAGTACGCGGAGGACCGGGCGAAGATCTTCCAGCGTGATCGTTCCCTGTCGATCAAGCTCGAGATCGTGGTTCCGCCGGATGACGATGCCGAGCTGCGCCAGCTGACGGTCACCAACCTCGAAGGACGCGATCGGGAGATCGAGTTCACAACGTATGCCGAGGTCGTCCTGGCACCGCAGGCCGCCGACGAGGCTCACCCTGCCTTCTCGAATCTGTTCGTCGAGACCGAATACGTCCCCGAGCTCGAGACCCTGCTGGCGACGCGCCGCCCCCGTTCGGCCGAGGAACCCCAGCCGTGGCTGGCGCACGTGGCCGCGATCGAGGGGGAAGCGGTCGCCGTGTGCCAGTTCGAGAGCGATCGGGCCCGCTTTCAGGGCCGGGGTCGCGGTATCCGCACGCCGGTGTCCGTGATGGAGGGCAACCCGCTGACGAATACCGCGGGGACGGTGCTGGATCCCATCGTGAGCCTGCGCCATCGAGTGGCGATCCCGGCAGGAGACACGGTCCGTTTGGTCTTCACCACTTTGGTGGCCCCCTCCCGGGAGGAGGCCCTCGACCTCGCGGAGAAGTACCGCCAGCCGGAAACGTTCGAGCGGGAGAGCGCGCTTGCCTGGATGTACGCTCAGGTCCAGTTGCACCACCTCAGAATCACGCAGGACGAAGCACATCTCTTCCAGCGGTTGGCAAACCGCCTGCTGTACAATGACCGAACGCTCCGCACCACCACGAAGGAGATTGCCGCCAACCGTCGCGGGCCGTCCGGACTGTGGGCGCATGGCATTTCCGGTGATCTTCCGATCGCCGTCGTGCGAGTCGAGCGCGAAGAAGAGCGGGACGTCGCGCGGCATCTCATCAGAGCGCACGAGTACTGGCGCCTCAAAGGCATCGCCGCCGACGTGGTGATCCTGAATGCGAAGGGAACGTCCTACGCCCAGGAGCTGCAGGACTCGTTCGAGGCGATGGTGCGGGCGAGCCAGTCCGCGCTGGTCGGTGAGCGAGACGGCGCGCCAGGAAGCGTCTTCGTGCTGCGGGAGGATCTGCTGCCGCCCGAGGACCTCCTCCTGCTCCGATCGGCGGCGCGCGTCCTGGTCCTCGCGAACGCGGGCACCTTACCCGAGCAGGTAATCCGGATGGGGCGATCGAGGCCGGGACCGCTGCCCCCGCGCCTTCGGGCACCAGGAGAGACTGTGCCACCGGTTCCGCCTCCGCAGCTCGATCTCGAGTACTTCAACGGCCTCGGAGGATTCTCGCGGGACGGCCGGGAGTACGTGACGGTCCTGGGCCAGGGACAGTGGACGCCGGCTCCATGGATCAACGTGGTGGCCAATCCGAACTTCGGCTTCCACGTGTCCGAGTCGGGCTCCGGCTACACCTGGTCCGTCAACAGCCGTGAGAACAGGCTCACGCCGTGGTCGAACGATGCGGTCAGTGACCCACCGGGTGAGGCCTTCTACGTACGGGATGCGGAGGACGGCCTGATCTGGGGGCCGACGTGTCTGCCGATCCGCGAGGATGCCTCGCCGTATGTCGTGCGGCACGGTCAGGGGTACAGCCGCTTCGAGCACGCCTCCTACGACATCGGGCTCGACCTGGTGCAGTTCGTGCCCCCGAGCGACCCGATCAAGATCTCACGGCTGACGTTGGTGAATCGATCCCGCCGCAAACGTCGGCTGTCGGTCACGGCGTACGTGGAGTGGATTCTCGGCGTCACCCGCAGCCACTCGGCACCACACATCGTCACCGAGATCGACCAGGATACCGGCGCCATCTTCGCACACAACGCCTGGAATGGTGCGTTTGCAGACCGGATCGCCTTCGCCGATCTGGGGGGGCGTCACACCTCGTGGACTTGTGATCGGGTCGAGTTCCTCGGCCGCAATGCGAGTCTCGATCATCCGGCCGCACTCGAACGAGACGACGCGCTCTCCGGCAAGACCGGCGCGACCTTGGACCCATGCGCCGCGCTGCAGACGGAGGTGGAACTGCAGCCGGGTGAGCACACCGAGGTGCTGTTCCTGCTGGGACAGGGAGGGAATCCTGCCGAAGCGCGCACGCTGATCGAGCGGTATCGTGGGGCGGACTGCGGTCAGCTGCTGCACGCCGTCACAAAGCAGTGGGATGGCGTGCTCGGCACCGTCCAGGTCCGGACGCCCGACCGGTCGATGGATCTACTGCTCAACCGCTGGCTCCTGTATCAGACGCTGTCCTGCCGTGTGTGGTCCCGCTCCGCCTTTTACCAGTCAGGAGGTGCCTATGGGTTCCGTGACCAACTCCAGGACGTCATGGCGCTCCTGGTGGCGCAGCCCGAGATCACCCGCGAGCACATCCTGCGCGCGGCGGCCCGACAGTTCCCTGAGGGGGACGTCCAGCACTGGTGGCATCCTCCCACTGGACGTGGCGTGCGGACGCGCATCTCCGATGACCGCCTGTGGCTACCCTATGTCGTGGCCCGCTATCTCGAGGTCACGGACGACTGGAGTATGCTCGACGAAGCGATCCCGTGGCTGTCGGGCCGGGCACTCGAGGAACACGAGCAGGAAGGCTACTTCGAGCCCGAAGTGTCCGACCACCGCTCGACCCTCTTCGAGCACTGCGCGCGCGCACTCGACCGAAGTCTGGAGACTGGCAATCACGGGCTGCCGCTGATCGGTGCCGGGGACTGGAACGATGGGATGAACCGGGTCGGCCACGAGGGACGCGGAGAGAGCGTGTGGCTGGGCTGGTTTCTCCACGTGAACCTGAGCGAGTTCGCGCGTATCGCCGAGGGCCGTGCGGAACAGGAGCGTGCTGCACGCTGGCGGAAGACCGCCGAGGAAATGTTGACCGCGCTGGAGCACCACGGCTGGGACGGTGCGTGGTACAAGCGCGCCTTCTTCGACGACGGCACACCACTCGGATCAGCGGAGAACGACGAATGCCAGATCGATGCGATCGCCCAGTCGTGGGCCGTGCTGTCCGGCGCCGCTGATCCGGACCGGGCGCGCGAGGCCATGGCATCGGTCGAGCGCCGCCTGGTCCGTCCAGACGAGCGGCTCATGCTGCTCTTCGCTCCGCCGTTCGACCGGACACCGCGGGATCCCGGGTACATCAAGGGCTATCTGCCGGGCATCCGGGAGAACGGCGGGCAGTACACGCACGCCGCGATCTGGTCGGTCATCGCCCTTGCCCAGCTGGGGGAGGGTGACAGGAGCTACGATCTCTTCTCCCTCCTCAACCCGATTCACCATGCGCGCCGTCGCGCGAGTGCGCACCGGTACAAGGTGGAGCCCTACGCCGTCGCTGCCGACGTCTATTCCGAGCCGCCCCACATGGGACGCGGAGGGTGGACGTGGTACACGGGGGCCGCGGGATGGCTGTACCGCGCGGGGCTGGAGTCGATCCTCGGGTTCCGCAAGCGCGGGTCAGCGCTCGCCATCGATCCATGCATTCCGCGAAGCTGGCACCAGTACGAGATCACCTATCGTCACGGCGACACGCTCTACCGGATTGCGGTCGAGAATCCGCATGCCGTCAGTCGCGGCGTTTCCGCCATCAGGCTCGATGGAGCACCCCTACCCACGGGCGGGCTCGTTCCCCTATCGGACGACGGTCTCGAGCACCGGATCCACGTCGTGCTCGGGTAGACGGCCGCCGCTCGGCACCCGCACGGCCTCGGTGGATGCATCACTCGACGCGAGGACACCCCTCCGTGGGGGCTCATCGCCCCCGAAGGACGGCTCGATGCGACTGCTGCTGATCAATCCCCGCTTCGCCGAGAGTCTCTGGAGCTTCACGTGGGCAGCCGGAGGCGACTGCTCAGGCGTCGGGCGCGTTGTGGCGACTGGGTGAAGATCGTGGTGAGTGAAGTCCTGGAACACCGGCTGGGGGCGGATTCGTCCGTGTTCACCCTCACGTTGGACACGTGCGTTGCACGGTATCCGGGGCGAGCTCGCGTAGCGAAACCGAACCGACCAGCACTCAGCGCTCGCGGCGGCCGTCGCGATACACCTCCACCCCAGTCGTAGCGCCGTAGATGAGCAGGCGGGCCCGGCGTCCGCCGAACTGCCGCAGCACGTCGTGCATCATCGGCTCTTCGCCGGTCCACGGGTACCCGAAGACGACATCGAAATCCTCGAGCGGGTGCCCGAGTTCGGCATACCCGGGCGTACCCTCGCCGATCGTGCCGAGCCGTGCGTCGCCGGAGCGGGGCTTCCATTCATACCCTCCCGGGAGGAAGCTGCCGACGACGAATCGCGCACGCGACTCGTACTTCGCGGCAAGGCGCCGCGCAGCGCGGACCAGGTCCGGATCGAGCTCGATACCGTAGGCATCGAAGCCGAGCAGGTCAGCCGCGATCGTGATGACCCCGAGCCCCGAGCCCCACTCCAGGAATCGTAGCCCCGGGGTCTGCAGCGTGAGCAGTGCCTCCACCACGCGCTCAGCGTCGGCGGGAACGAACGGGTGCCACGAGTGGTGGCGCACCTCGACATCGAAGCGGCTCCACATCTGCCACCCCTCGTCGTACAGCGCGGTCAGGCGCGCGCGGAGGTCAGGTCTCACTTCCAGTCCATCGGGTGGTACCGGGTGGCTCATTGCCGTCCGTTCGGAATCGCCAGCGAGGTGCGGCATCGACGGATCAGCGGACGGTCGATGCGTCTCAAGGAAAGAGCCGCGACCAACCCACCGGGGTCAAGTGAACCTCGACGACGGAGCCGGGCCCCGTCGGCCGATCGACTCGCGAGCACGATGGCGAGATACGACGACTGGAAGGAATCGGCGGTGGCTCGCACGTCCTCTGTCGTGTCGCGGGCGGGGTAAGGCGACGGGATGCAGCATGCTCTCACCCCACGTCTCACCCTCACACACGCAACGATCGAACGGGACACCCGGCGAGTCTTCCCCCTGTGGCGCAACGACCCCAACGTACGACCCGCATCCCCTGCGCCCCGTCGGTCGCGCTCCTCATGGGATCTCTCAGAAACTCGGAATCGCGATGTTGTGTTCCAACCACCCGAGCAGTGCGCGGTCGAGCTCCGGTTTCGGGCCGTCCCGACACCCGTGCCATCACCGCGTGACACCGGCCGCGGTCCATCAGGACCCACATGTTCGGGTCCGCCTCTCCCGCCGTACGGGTCTCTGCGGTCAGCGGCTCGGAGAGCACGAAGTGGAACACTCGATTCCGATACTGGAGACGCCGTTGCTCGATCCGGTAGCTGATCACAGAGAACTGGGTGGGTGGACGGCGAATCGGCCGGCAGTCATCGGCTAGGCCGTCGCGCGGAGTGGCCGGTCCTGCGTGTCGGCGATGCTGGCCGCCAGGTACGCATTGGGGTCGTGCGACAGTGCCCCGCTGGGCAGCCACGACCACAGCGGTCCCAGGTCCATCCGGATGCGCTCCCGGAAGAACTCGGGGAGCGTGCTGCTCTCTCCCTCGAAGTAGTCGCGGAACGGACGGTCGTGCTCGAGCAGCTCGCGCACTCTGGTGTAGTACCGGATACGCCCGAAGCCCTCGGAGGACACCGCACGCACGACGTTCATCCACCGCGGAATCGTGGCCGTGATGGCCCGATATCGCGCGTAAATCGCCCGCCATGAGAACGAGTGCCGAGTCAGCGCGATCACGTGGTCGTAGAAATCGGGCCACGGGTAGTTGGCCGGCTTCACGTTCATCGCGTGATTGTTGTTCAAAAAGTGAAACGGGAATGGCAGCACACGCTGCTCCCGCTGGTAGCGCAGGTTGAGCGGCGCCGCCCGCCCGAACGCCGACAGGAGCGAATACCCCGGGAACGCCGCCGGCGCCAGGTCCACGAACCGTTTGGTGAGCTCGAAGGGCTCGGAGCCGACGTCACTGTCGAGCCCCAACACGAAGTTTGTTTGCACGTAGGGAATGTGACGCTG
>JBDHDN010000289.1:0-9442 GCA_039591485.1 Gemmatimonadota bacterium | reverse complement strand
ATGCGGTATTGAATTGACATGACGCCATCCGTCGGGTACCGTACCCGACGGTGCAGGCGCAACAGCAGGATCGCCACCCTTGGCCGGAGGAGCCGCGAGATGGAGATGTTGCAGGTGTCGACGACAGGTGCAGAAGCCGCCGCGGCGATCAGCGCCGCGGACACTGCCTGGCTCATCGTGGCGGCCGCGTTGGTGCTCCTGATGACACCCGCGCTGGCCTTCTTCTACGGTGGGCTGGTGCGCTCGAAGAACGCTCTGAACACCATGATGATGAGCTTCGCAGCTCTCGGCACGGTGGCCGTGCTGTGGGCGGTGGTCGGCTACAGTCTGGCCTTCGCCCCCGGCTCGGCCTGGATCGGGGGACTCGACTACGCGCTTCTCCAGGGTGTCGATCTGGCGCCACAGGGGAGTGTGCCGCATCTGCTGTTCATGGCCTACCAGGCCACCTTCGCGATCATCACCGCGGCGCTGATCTCGGGAGCGATTGCCGAGCGCATGCGGTTCGGCGCCTATCTAGTGTTCATCAATCTCTGGATGCTCGTGGTCTACGCGCCGGTGTGCCACTGGGTGTGGGGTGGCGGCTGGTTGGCTGACCTCGGGGCGCTGGACTTTGCTGGCGGGACGGTGGTGCACGTCAACGCCGGCATGGCGGCTGTCGTCGCGGCGCTCCTCTTGGGACCACGTCGCGACTATGGTCGGCAGGCCCTGTTGCCGCACAACGTGCCGTTCGTGCTACTCGGGGCCGGACTGCTGTGGTTCGGTTGGTTCGGCTTCAATGCCGGTAGTGCGCTCGCCGCAGACTCCACGGCCGTGCTGGCGTTCGTCAACACCCTCCTCGCCCCGGCCGCCGCGCTGACGGTCTGGATGCTACTCGATCGGCTCACGACCGGGAAGATGACGGCGGTGGGTGTGGCCACCGGGATCGTGGTCGGGCTGGTGGCGGTCACACCTGCGGCGGGATTCGTTGGGCCCATGGCCGCCCTCGCTATCGGGGCGCTTGCGGCACTGCCAAGCTACGTCGCCATCATGAAGCGCAGCCGCACCCGGTTCGACGACTCGCTCGAGGTCGCGGCGGCGCACGGGCTGGGTGGCCTGACGGGTGCACTGCTGACCGGCGTCTTCGCGGCTGCCGCGTGGGGAGGAGTCGACGGACTGCTGGCAGGAAATCTCCGGCAGGCCGGCGTGCAGGCCGTGGCCGTGCTCGCGGTGGTGGCGTTCAGCGGGGTTGCCTCGTTCGGACTGCTCAAGCTCGTCTCGATACTGGTGCCCCTGCGCGCCGGCTCACGGGAGGAAGGCACCGGGCTCGACGTGCCGATGCATGGGGAAGAAGCGTACACGCACGGGGAGGGGGCACTGCTCCTGTTGCCGTCGACCGGCGTCAAGCAGGAGCGTCCGGTGCTCGCCACGAACAACGCTCTGGAGGTATCGGCATGAAGCTGATCTCCGCGATCATTCGCCCTGAGAAGGTGAACGACGTGCTCGAAGCGCTGTTCACCGTCGAGGTGCACGGCCTCACCATCAGCCGCGCTCAGGGTCACGGCGGCGAGACCGAGCCGGTCGAGACCTACCGGGGCACGACCGTCAAGATGGAGCTAGTGGAGAAGGTCCGCATCGATATCGGAGTGTCCGACCATTTCGTCGATCCGACGATCGAGGCGGTGACCAGGGCGGCCCGAACCGGGGAGGTCGGCGACGGCAAGATCTTCGTGATCCCAGTCGAGCGGGTCGTGCGGATCCGGACCGGCGAGGCGGACGAGGCCGCCGTGACCCCGGCGCTCGCCCCCAGCTGACGCCGCCGCTACGAAGTTGGCTGGGCCGGACAGTGGCTTGGCTGGCGCAGATGCGGCCGAGGGAGTACGGTCGTGGGTGATGCATGACCGTTCGCTCTATCCGTTGGTGGAGCGGGAGGACCGCTCCGCGTGCGGCACCGGATTCATCGTCGAGGCGTCCGGACGTCCCTCTCGCCGGGTGGTGACGTCCGCGCTCGACGCCCTGGGCCGGTTGGTGCACCGAGGTGCCACGGCGGCCGACGACGAGACCGGCGACGGTGCCGGCCTCCTGACCGATCTGCCCGGTGCCTTCTTCCGCGAGATCCTGGAACGCGAGATCGGTGCCTCGCCGGGCGAAAGCGAAGTGCCGGCGGTGGCGATGGCGTTCGTGCCCGTCGGCGAGGAGCCGGACCTCGAGCGCGTGACCGAGCGGGCGGCAGCGCGGTACGGCATGCGCTACCTCGGCCGCCGCGCCGTGCCGGTGCGGCCGGAGGCGCTGGGCGACGTCGCCCGCTCCTGCATGCCTTCGGTGGTGCAGCTCTTCGTCGCCTGTCCAACGGCGGGGCCGCGTCCGGTCGAGTCCGAACTCTATCTCTTGCGCCGGGCGATCGAGCGGGAGCTCGGCGAGGCAAGCACAACCTGCATTTGCTCGCTGTCGTCGAAGACGATCGTCTACAAGGGTCTCCTCACCCCGCGTCAGCTGGAGGGCTTCTACCCGGACCTGACGGACGAGCGGTGGCTGGCTCGGGTAGCCCTCTTCCACCATCGCTTCGCGACCAACACGCTGCCCTCTTGGTCGCTCGCGCAGCCCTTCCGCCTGCTGGCGCACAACGGTGAGATCAACACGATCCGCGGCAACCGGCTCTGGATGCGGGCCCGCGAGCGCGAGATGCACTCGCCCTTCTGGGGGGAGGACCTCGCGACCCTCCTGCCGATCACCGGCGATGCGGTGAGCGACTCTGCGAGCTTCGACCACGTGCTGGAGTTCCTGCATCGGAGCGGCCGAGACCTGTGTCACAGCCTCATGCTGATGGTCCCGGATCCGTACCACGGCTCCCCGAGAGTCCCGCCGGCCCTGCGGGACTTCTTCGTGTATCACGAGAACGTCATGGAGCCGTGGGACGGTCCCGCCGCGCTCGTCTTCACGGACGGCGAGGTGGTCGGCGCCAAGCTCGACCGCAATGCCCTTAGGCCTCTCCGTTATACGGAGACGCGCGACGGCCTGGTGATCATGGCGTCGGAGGCTGGTGTGGTGGATGTGGAGGAGGACAACCTGGTCCATAACCGCCATATGGGCCCGGGCGAGATCTACGCCGTGCGCCTGGATGGCGGCGGGGTGCGCACCGACGGGGAGATCAAGGCACAGGTGGCGTGCGGTGCGCCATACGGTGAACTGGTGCGCCACTTCGCGGAACTCGAGCGGGGCGGAGCGGAGTTGGAGTTCGGCGAGTTCGCCTTGCCGCCGAACGGGTTCGACCGGCGGCTGCGCATCGCGTTCGGCTGGCACAAGGAGGAGATAGCGAAGTTGCTGCTGCCGATGAGCCAGAGCGGTCGCGAGCCGATCGGTTCGATGGGGGACGACACGCCCCCGGCGGTGCTGTCGCGGGGCGATCGACGTCTGTACGACTACTTCAAACAGGCGTTTGCCCAGGTGACGAATCCGCCGATCGATCCGATCCGCGAGGCGTCGGTGACCGGGCTCTACAAGTATCTCGGCACGGAGGATAACCTGCTGTCAGGCCAGCCGAGCCCGAGCAGTGCGATCCGCATCGAGGGTCCGGTGCTGTCGCCGCGCGAGGTACTGTGGCTGCAGCGATCTCACGACTGGTTCCCGCATGCCAACGTGTCGTGCCACGCGTCACGCGACGACTCGTTCGACGCTCGGCTCGACGGGATCTGCCGCAGCGCCGCCGAGGCGGTGGCGCGGGGGTGCCGGATCATCTTCCTGAGCCACGAGCAGCTGGACGAGACGGCGGTCCCGATCCCGATGGTGCTCGTCGTGTCCGCAGTGCATCACCACCTGATCGAGCAGCGTAGTCGGAGCGCCGCGTCACTGGTGTGCCTGGCCGGCGATGTCGTGAGCGATCACCACGTTGCCTGCCTGGTCGCGGTGGGCGCCAGTGCGGTCTACCCGTACCTGGCCTACGAGCTGATCCGGGAGCACGAGGCCGACAGCGAGGACTGGCCGGCATCGATTGCGCGATACCGGTCCGCGCTGGAGCGCGGCCTGCTCAAGATCATGGCGAAGATGGGCATCTCCACCCTGAACAGCTACCACGGCTCGATGAACGTTCACGCGTTGGGCCTCTCGGGCGATCTGCTGTCACTACCGGTTCCGGAAGCGGGGTGAGGTGCACGGCTTCTCACCCGACATGGTGCGACAGATCCAACGCCGGGCGGTGCCCAAGACCGCGCGACCGAGCGAGGAAGCGGCGATCGTGTACGTGCGCGACCTGCTCAGGTTCGCTGAGCGGGATCCGGTGCCGGTGGCCGAGGTCGAGCCGGCGGAACTGATCCTCCGCCGCTTCGGCGGTGGGAATATCTCGTTCGGGGCGGTCTCGGACGAGACACACCGCACGATGGCGCGGGGGTTCCATCTCGTCGGCGGACGAAGCAGCAGCGGTGAGGGAGGCGAGCCTGCCGATCGCTACGCCCACGGCGCGCGCGATCAGAGCGCCAACTGCTACGTCAAGCAGGTGGCGAGTGGCCGGTTCGGCGTGACCACGGGTTATCTGGCGGCGGCCCGCGAGCTCCAGATCAAGATGGCCCAAGGGGCGAAGCCGGGCGAGGGCGGACAACTCCCCGGGCACAAGGTCAGCCTCGAGATCGGCAGCGCTCGGTCCACGACACCCGGTGTGCCCCTGATCTCACCGCCGCCGCACCACGACATCTACAGCATCGAGGATCTGGCACAGCTCATCTGGGATCTCGAGCAGGTCAATCCGCGCTGTGAGGTTTCGGTCAAGCTCGTGGCGCAGCCGGGGATCGGCACGATCGCGTGCGGGGTGGTCAAAGCGGGTGCCGACGTGGTGCTCGTGGCGAGCGGCGACGGCGGTACGGGCGCCAGCCCGTTGGGCTCGCTCAAACACACCGGCATGCCCTGGGAGATCGGCCTGGCAGAGACCCATCAGGCGCTGACGGCTGCCGGACTGCGTGGCCGGGCGCGGCTACGCGTGGACGGCGGCCTGCGGACCGGCCGCGACGTGCTGGTCGCGGCTCTGCTCGGGGCAGAGGAGTTCGACTTCGGGACGGCCGCGCTGGTGGCGCTGGGGTGCGTCATGGCGCGCCAGTGCCACCTCAACACCTGCCCGGTCGGCATCGCCACCCAGGATCCGGCACTGCGCGGACGGTTCACCGGCACCGCGGAGGATTTGGCGGCCTACCTCCGGTCGGTCGCGGAGGACGTGCGAGCACTGCTGGCGGAGCTGGGGTTCCGGCGGCTCGACGAGGCGGTCGGGCGGGCCGATCAGTTGCGTGAAGAGGGAGATCGCGCGGCCGCCTGCGGACTCGACCTGACCCCTCTCCTCAACCCGAACGCGCCGAACGGCCTGCCACTGCCGGCGACACGGGCCAACATCTCGGCGCGTCCCCGCGCACCGACGCTGGATGAAGCGGTGATCGACGAGCTTCGGCGAAAGATCCTGACCCACGGGCAGGCCGTGCTCAACCGTGAGGTGCGCAATACCGATCGCACCGTCGGCGCTCGGCTGTCGGGGGAGCTCGCGTTCCTGTACGGTGCCCGCGGCTTTCGCGGCCGGATCCAGCTCCGGCTCAGCGGCGTTGCGGGGCAGAGTCTGGGTGCGTTCCTCGTCGACGGCATTGAGCTCAGACTGCGTGGCCTGGCCAACGACTACGTCGGCAAGGGGATGAGCGGCGGCTTGATCACGATTCGGATGCCGCGCGGGATCCGAGAAGGTGGTCGCAGCCACACCGTGATCGGCAACGTCGCCCTGTATGGTGCAACGGCCGGCACCCTGCTCGTCGCCGGACGGGCCGGCGAGCGGTTTGGGGTGCGCAACAGCGGCGCATCGGCCGTCGTCGAAGGGGTGGGCGACCACGGCTGCGAGTACATGACGCGGGGAACGGTGATCGTGCTCGGCGACGTGGGGAATAACTTCGG
This sequence comes from Gemmatimonadota bacterium, assembly GCA_039591485.1. GTDB lineage: Bacteria > Gemmatimonadota > Gemmatimonadetes > Gemmatimonadales > GWC2-71-9 > JAOTVV01. The sequence continues at coordinate 3,553 of JBDHDN010000289.1, read as the reverse complement.
AGCGGGGATGACGGGCGGCGTCGCGTACCTGTGGCCACAGGTGGCCGATTGGCGCCAGTGTCTCAACACGGACTACGTGCGCCCCGAGCCGATGACGCCTGCGGACGAGGACCTGGTCCTCCGACTCCTCAGGGAGCACGTGTTCCACTGCGGCTCGGTGCTCGGGCGGGCACTCCTGGACGATTGGCCGGCGCGGCGCACCGAGCTCGTGCGCATCGTTCCGCTGGCGCTCGACATCGTCGACTTCCGCGCCATCTACGACCAGCAGGTGGCCGCGCGGATGGGCATGCTGCTCAACGAGTGATTCGGGCGTCGGACTTGCTCCCGGTCCCACGGGTCAACCTGCACGGCAACTCCAGCGCCCAGCTCCCCGTCTCATTGTGCCCGATTCCAGTCTGCGGATGGAACCGCTCGACGCGGACGTCGGATCCGGCTTGCTCAGCGTGCGGCGTGCGGGCCAGATTCTTCCCGTGAGGTGGGTCGTGACCGCGAGATCTCCCGGACCAGTCGCACTCCTCGGAGATTGCGCAGAACGCACGGCCCACGACAGCGGCCTCGACACCGAGCGAGTGTGGATCATGTCCAAGCCGATCGCCACTAGCCCGGCGCTACTCGCCGTCATGTCCCTGTTGTGGACTGCCTGCGCCGGCCCTGCACCAGACTATCTGAACGTGTCGCCGGCCGAGTTCGACGCACGCATGGCATGGTGGCGCGACGCGCGGTTCGGGATGTTCATCCACTGGGGGCCGTACGCGGTTCCGGCGGGCGTATACAAGGGTGAACCCGTGGACGGCATCGGCGAGTGGATCATGAACACCGCGCAGATCCCGGTCGCCGAGTACGAGGAGTACGCGAGGCAGTTCAATCCGATCGCGTTCGATGCGGCGGAGTGGGTCCGCATCGCCAAAGATGCCGGCATGAAGTACATCATCATCACGTCGAAGCATCACGATGGGTTCGGCCTGTGGGACTCCGAGGTGTCGGATTACGAGATCGTCGACTTCACGCCCTTCGGCCGCGACGTCTTGCGGGAGCTCGCCGATGCCGCTGCCGAGGAGGGTATCCGTCTGGGCTTCTACCACTCCATCATGGATTGGCATCACCCCGACGCACAGGCGCCTCACTATCCCACCTACAACACGCGCGAGAAGAGCAACCCGAACTTCCCAGCGTATGTCGCCGAGTATCTCAAGCCGCAGGTTCGGGAGTTGGTGACCGCCTACGACCCGGCGGTGTTGTGGTTCGACGGAGAGTGGATCCCCGAGTGGACGCACGAGATGGGCCTCGACATGTACACCATGGTCCGCTCACTGAAGCCGGATATTCTCATCAACAACCGGGTGGACAAGGGGCGGCAGGGCATGCAGGGCATGAACCGCGGCGACCAGCAGTACGCAGGCGACTTCGGGACACCGGAGCAGGAGATCCTGGAGGGGACCTCCACGTTCGACTGGGAATCCTGCATGACGATGAACGACACGTGGGGGTACAAGTCGACCGACGACAACTGGAAGTCGGCCGAGATGCTCGTCCACAACCTGGTGGATATCGTTGCGAAGGGCGGCAACTACCTGCTGAACGTCGGTCCCACCGCGGAGGGACGCATTCCGTCGGCGAGCGTGGAGCGGCTGCGCGAGGTGGGTGACTGGTTGGCGGTGAACGGCGAGGCCATCTACGGCAGCCGGTTGTGGGCGTACTACGATGATGGCGAAACCATCAGGTACACCAACGCAGGGGGGCACGTCTACGCCGTGAGCCTGGAGTGGCCGGGCCGGCAGCTGACCCTGCACCGCGTCGAGCCCGAGTCCGGCTCGGAGATCTACCTCCTCGGCTACGATCGACCGCTGGAATGGTCGTACGACGCGGCCCATGGTCTGACCATCACGCTGCCCGACGCCCTGCTGGATGCGAGCGCCCGGCCCGGTACGTATGCGTACGCCTTCCGAATCGCGGGCGGCCCGGTGGGGGGCAACGGCCAGCCGTAGGAAGCTATCCCCCACTGGAGGGTTGGGTGGGCACCGATCGGGCGTCGAGGAGGGCCAAACGAGGGCAGTCCATTGGCGTAGAGGAGCTTACGCGATTCGGGAGATGTGGGAGACGCGCTGACTCGCGATTCAACCGCGCCGCCTCGAGCTTCAGGACCAGTGTGTGAAGCCCGGAGTGAACCGCGAGCCCGGATTGCCGTGGACTTGACCCGAAAGAGTGGACACTGAGTTAAGCCCCACCCGAGATTGGAGGTGGAGGTGTGTCCATGTCGAAGTCGAGGCGGCGTTACAGTGCGGACTGCAAGATTGAGGCGGTTCGGCAGGTAGTAGAGGGTGGGCGGTCGATAACGCGAGTGGCTCGGGAATTGGGTATAGACCGCGCGATGTTGCGTCGGTGGAAGCACCAGCTTGCGGGGGCATCTGGCGAGGCGTTTCCGGGTCAGGGGCGTCGGGCAGATGCGGATGAGTTGGAGCGGTTGCGTGGTGAGGTAGCGCGGCTGCGCGAGGAGCGTGACTTCTTAAAAAAAGCGGCGGCGTTCTTCGCGAGGGAATCGCGGTGAGGTGTGCAGCGATTGAGCGGTATCGCGGAGAACACGCCATTGGGATGATGTGCCGGCTGCTGGAGGTGAAGCGGAGCACCTACTATGCGTGGCGGTCCCGCTCGGAGAGTCGGCGTGCGAGGGAGGACCGGCGGTTGCTGGTGGAGATCGCGTTGGCGCATCGAGCCAGTGGTGGGGTGTATGGCAGTCCGCGGGTGCACCGGGAGCTGCGAGCGAGCGGCATCCAGTGTGGTCGCAAGCGAGTGGCTCGTCTGATGCGTGAGCACGGCATTCGCGCCAAGCAGGCGCGGCGATTTCGGGCCACGACGGATTCGCATCATGGTAAGCCGGTGGCCGCCAATCTCCTGGATCGTCGTTTCGAGGTTGCTGCGCCGGATCGGGTGTGGGCGGCGGACTTGACGTACATCTGGACGCAGCAAGGCTGGGAGTACCTGGCCGCGATTCTGGATCTCTATTCGCGCCGTGTGGTGGGGTGGTCAATGAGCGCGCGGATTGACCAAGATCTCGCTCTGGGCGCTCTGCACGCGGCCTTGTGGGCGAGAAAACCAGCGCCCGGCCTGCTGCATCACTCCGACCGGGGCAGTCAGTATGCGAGCTTCGACTACCAGGCTCTGCTGAGGCAGCACGGCGCAACCTGCAGCATGAGCCGGAAGGGAGATTGCTGGGACAACGCCGTCGTAGAGAGCTTCTTCAAGAGCCTCAAGGCCGAGCGTGTCAAACACCGCCGCTACCGGACTCGCGAAGCAGCTAGAGCGGATGTAGGCGACTACATCGAGCGGTTCTACAACCGCAGACGGCTACACTCATACCTCGACTACGTCAGCCCAGTCGAGTATGAACTCAAAACTGTGGCTTAACTCCGTGTCCAACAAAACGGGTCAACTCCACCGGGTGACGCTCGGGGCTAGCCTATGCGGCAGTTCGGCACGATCGCACCGTACACTACTCACGGCTGTCCGGGGCACTTGTACGTTTCGCGGAATCGCTCGAGCTTCGCGTTGCCGTCGG
>JBDHDN010000288.1:0-5356 GCA_039591485.1 Gemmatimonadota bacterium | reverse complement strand
GGGCACGGAGTGGAGATCGCAGAATTGTTCACGAGCCCGAGGAACCGGAATGGGCGCTCGGCCGCCACTGAGGCGACCGCAGCATGGATCGATGTCGGATCCGTGACGTCGAGCTGGACGGGGGTGAGTCTGCCGTCGAGCCCTTCGGCGATACGGCGCGCGTCATCGGCCGATCGGACGCCGGCAAAGACACGAAAGTCGTGACTCGCGAGATAGCGTGCCGTTGCTTCCCCGATCCCCTTGCCCGCACCCGTGATGAGTACGGCCCTCGTACCGTTGGGAACAGAGGCCATGCCGCGCTCCGGATATCTTGTCCCTGACACAATCTGGGGAGTGGGGCCGCCCGCTGTCGATGACGCTCCCGCGATCTGGCGGTACTGCGGGTACCGGGCGCGTACATGCCGCGTCAGTGCGGTGGAGCCCCGACGGCGCCTCGCACTGCGTCGCTCGCTCGGGCGTATCCTAGGTTCCAGCTTCGCCAGTCTTGCTGACCGAGTCCCCGCCACCGCTCGGCGAGAGCCGTGATGACCGTGCGACGTACCGCCGAAGGTAGTCGATTCGCATGAGTCGTCAGCGTAGGCATCGCATCGCCACTCAGCCGTGACAGATACTGCACGTCGAGTTCCGCGCCCGCGATCGCGCGCTGCACGTTCACGCGAACCACCACGGCTTCGGGATTGACCGCATCAACCGTGGCGAGTACGACGAGTCCGGCGACGATCGTACCGAGCGGAAAACACGCTCGCCGGCCACGCAGCACCGTGAACGCGAACCAGATGAGTGTGAAGCCGACCCACAACATCACGGCGCCGGCGAGGAGACGATCCACCGTGAGACCATATGCCTGGTAGTAGATGCGGAGCCGCTCCAGTGCGGAACCCATGATGAGGCCCACGCAGAGGATCTGCAGTCGGGCGATCCAGTGGAACCACCCCACCGTCCGCGGATCGTCCTGCCGTAGCAACATATCGGCCGCAATGACGACTGGGATCATCAAGGCTGACACCGTCACCAGTTCGAAGAAGCCCCGGCGGGCGTACTCGGCAAAGCTGAGTCCTACGGTCGCTTGAACGAGCGACTCCCCGCCGAAGAGATACCCGGCCTGTACGCCGATGAACGCGATGAACAGGACGGCGATTGCGGTCATCGGGATTCCAACCTCGATGAGCCCAAGCGTCGGCAGCCACGCTGGTGTGCCTTCGAGAGGGGTGCCGCCTCGATGCAAGAGGGCCAGGACATAGCCCCCGGCGGACCAGCTGAGGATGGTGATCACGACGGCATGTGAGATGAGCCTTCCGACGTCGATCCCGAACGCGGTTCGCACCAGACGGCCGAACACCGGGTCCGCTGTCGTCAGCAGGGCCCCGAAGAGCAATAGGAGGGGTATCGCAAGCAACACCGCCAGTAGCACGCGCAGCGCGAGCCGAGCCGAGCGGTCAGTAGGAAGTGCGGTCTCCTTCGTTGTGGCCTTGATCGGCGCGGATGCCGCTGAACGTGCTCCCTCGATTAGGGCGCCGAGGTACCGTATGACGCTCGCTGAGGCCAACGTGAGCCCGCGCCCGGCGAGCAAGGCCATGACCATTGCGATGAGCACACCGGCGACGTTCCAGGCACGAAGCTCGGGGGAGTCGCGCAGCGTGAGGCACGCGCCGAAGAGCAGGGCTGCTGCAAGGAATGCCGTGGCCGGAGGGGCGATCCGCCGCCGCGCGGACCAGGTAGTGACGATGGCGGCTCCGACCACGAGCACCGCCCATAGGCTGAATCCGGCTCCCCACGGGCCCCCGCGTAGGAACACGTCGCCCGCAACTCCCACGATGAGGGCGGCAACGAGTGCGACACGTCGTTCACGCATCGGGTTCCTCCGTGTTGAGTCCGACCACCTTCAGGTCCAGGCGGGCCGGTCGAGCGCGGATAGTGACGTCCGGACGTTGCCACAATGGTAAAGTACTTTGTGATACAAAGTCAAGAGCGCAGGAGGCCTCGTTGTCGGCAGGAGGGAGTAAAGGTCGTGATGAGAGTGTGCGCGGGATTCGTCGAAAGCCGGTTGTACGGCGGGGCCGACGGAGGTGCGGGACGGGCAGGGGATTAGTAGCTTGTGTCGCGATGCCCATCAGCACCCCGCAACCCGCGAACGCAGTGCTCGAGCGCCTGCGCGAGGACAATCCGCTCTTGGCTGTGGAGCTCCGTCCTCCGAAGTCCGATCTCTCGGCAGCGCAGTCGATGGACACGTGGATCGATATGTATCACTCGGTCCGGCGCCTAGCGCGAAGTGACACGCTGATCTTCCTGACGGACAACGCGGTCGGCGAGGCCGAAGAGGAGAACCTTCGGCATCTCGTCACCAACCTCGCAGGGGATGTCAGCACCGCGAAGCTGGTGCCGTTCCTGACGTGCAAGCACACGCTCGAGTACTGCATGATGTATGCGGACCGTGCGGTGGGCTACGGCTTTCCGGCTCTCACCGTGCTCGGCGGGGACCGATCGGTCGGCCCACCAAGGTGCCTCGAGTATGCCTACCTGCTGCGGCAGCGCCTCCGCGCCCGTCATCCTCGGCTCCTGCTCGGTGGATGGGCGAATCCTCACGCCGATCCGGTCGAGCAGGTCGACTACCTACAGCGTGACGAGTTCACGGCAGAGTTCTACTTGACGCAGATCGTGTCGCATCACCGGCTCGATGCCGTGGAGCGGTTCGTGGACGAAGCTGCGCGGCGCGGTGTCGAGTCCCCCGGCGTGTTCGGGGTGTTCCTGTATCGATCAGGGAATCCTCAGACACTCGACAGGCTGGCCTCGTTCTTCCCGGTGCCGACTGACGGCATACGGCGGGACTTCGCTGCCGGTCTCACGGCCGAAGAGATCTGCGCCCGCACGATCCTGCGTCTTCGGGATCTCGGCGTCACGAAGGTGTACGTGAGCAACCTCGGGTACGCACGACCGGAGGTTCGCTACCGCCGGCTGTTGGAGGCACTCCACGACTAGCGGAATCAAACTCAGGCGTCGGACAACACCGCTCGGGCGACCTCGGGACGCCCGCGCGGCAGGCTCAGGTGGACGCCACGCACCGTGCCGCGCACGGCTGCCACGATCTCACGAGCGATGCGGATCCCCTCCTCCAGGGCGGCGTCCGCGCCACGCTCCTGTGCTTTGCGCATCCGAGCCAGGACGGACGGCGGGACCCGCTGCCCGGGTACCTCGTTTGCCAGGAACTCGGCGTTGCGGGCTGAGGTGAGCGGCCAAACGCCGGCGAGCACGGGGAGCCGGAACTCCTCGGTACTTCGTACGAAGGCGTCGAACGTGCCGACGTCGAAGACGGGCTGAGTGACGATGAAGTCCGCACCGGCGTCGACCTTCCAGTAGAGCCGCTTCAACTCACGGCCCATATCCACGGCCATGTGATTGGCAGCGACGCCGATGACGAACTGTGTGGGCTCGCCAATCGGATTGCCGCCCGGGTCCAGGCCGTGGTTCAAGCGGTAGACCACGTTGGTGAGGCCGATGCTGTCGATGTCGAAGACGGCGGTCGATTCGGGGTAAGGTCCGAACCGCGGCGGGTCGCCAGTAATGAGAAGGACGTTTCGGAGGCCTGCGGCGGCCGCGCCCAGCATGTCGCTCAGCATGCCGAGCATGTTCCGGTCTCGGCACGTGTAGTGCACCATGGTCTCCAGTCCGACGTCGCGCTCGATCACGACCGCAGCCGGAATAGCAGCGATGGCGCTCCTCGCGCGAGCACCATCGAGGATACTGACACAGTCGACGCCCAACTCGTGGAGGTCGCGTGCTTGGGCGAGGAGAGTCTCGGCTCGCCAGCCCCGTGCCGGCGGCAATTCGACATTGTGTACGAAGTCGTCGCCGGCGAGCTTCGCACCGAGCGTCGAGCGTGCGGCAAGCTCGATCGGTTCGACTCCCTCCGGAGCGACGACCAATTGCCGGGCGACGACCACGTGCGGCTGCCGCGGCTGTCTCGTGGCAACCTCGTCGCGGATCCGCTTGATGTGGTCTTCGGTGGTACCGCAGCACCCCCCCACAAATCGGGCCCCAGCCCGGATCATGCGCACGGCATAGTTGGCCATGTACTCGGGGCTCGAGAGATAAATCTTACGATCACCGACGAGTCGAGGGAGTCCTGCATTCGGAATGGCAGCAAGTGGTCGGTCGGTAACCTCGGCCATCCGTTCGATGGCATCGAGCATCACGGCCGGACCGACGGAACAGTTGAGTCCGATGACGTCTGCGCCCCACTCGCCCAGCGTCGTGGCGATCTTCTCCGGGTCGGTTCCGTACGTTGTGCTCCCGGACTCGTCCACGGTCATGAGGGCGAAGATTGGCAGGTCACACGCCGAGCGGACGGCGACATATGCCGCGTGCAACTCTTCGAGGTCCGAAAACGTCTCGAGTATGAACCCCTCGACACCACCCTCCAGGAGTCCCTTCACCTGGCGCCGGAAGAACGCAACCGCCTCCTCACGCGCCGTCGGACCGAACGGCTCGATCCGGATGCCGAGTGGTCCGATGCTACCGACAGTGCTTGCGGAGGAACCTGCGGCCTCGCATGCAAGCGCCGCGGCCGCCCGATTGATCGCCTCCGTCTCCCCGTCGAGTCCGTAGCCGGACAGCTTCACCGGGTTGGCACCGAACGTATTCGTCTCGAGAATCTCTGCGCCGGCCCGCAAGTACGCGGCGTGCACCTCTCGCACGAGATCGGGATGAGTCAGGTTTAGCTGGTCGTAGCAGACGTTGACGAACATGCCCCGGCTGTACAGCACGGTGCCCATTGCTCCGTCCATCACGTGAACACGGTCGTCCGCGATGCGCTCGCGCAGCGTGGCCGTCATGACGTGGCCGCCTCCGTGCGGTCGTACGCGAGATTGGGGGCGAGCCAGCGCTCGGCGGTGGTGGTGGCGATCCTGGCCCGCGTCGCGTAGTCCTGCACCTGGTCGCGTCCGATGTCGCCGACTCCGAAGTAGTACGCGTTCGGATGCCCGATATACCAGCCACACACTGACGCGGCAGGCTGGAGCGCAAGGCTCTCGGTCAGGGTGATCCCCGTGTGCTCGGTTACGTCGAGCAACTCGAAGAGTGCGAGCTTCTGCCGGTGATCCGGGCACGCCGGATACCCCGGTGCGGGACGGATGCCGATGTACTTCTCGCGTATCAAGGACTCGCCATCCAGCACTTCGTCAGGCGCGTATCCCCAGAGGGTGCGCCGTACCGTCTCATGCATCCGCTCAGCCAGTGCTTCGGCGAGTCGATCGGCGAGTGCCTTCACCATGATCGCATGGTAGTCGTCATGCTCTCTCGCATACCGTTCTGCCAACTCGGCGGAACCGAACCCTGCGGTGACGGCAAACGCCCCGATATG
>JBDHDN010000287.1:0-5358 GCA_039591485.1 Gemmatimonadota bacterium | reverse complement strand
TAGTGTGTCCGCAGCATCGTGATTCGCGGGATGTACCGCCCCCCACGCCTCCGCTCCCCTTCTCTCTCCCCCATCGAGGAGGTCTTGCACGGTGTCGAGCGTGGAGCCTTCACTGCGGACGAGCTCTTGACCAGGTACTGCACCCTGGTCTATGCGCAGACCGGCAACTATCAGGAGTGCGCTCGACGGCTCCAATTGGATCGACGGACGGTGAAGAGTCGAGTCGATCCGACTTTGCACGAGCGGCTCGTGGGATCGCAGGGGACTCGATTCACGAAGTCGTGACGTCACGCGCCACGCCAGTTGCTGCGGCCCCGTAGCTCCCTCGGTGAGCGCTCGCCCTGGCTTGGGATCTCTACCGCTTGCCGAACCGCAGGCCGCGGAGGGGCCCGCCGGTACGTGACGGGAAACAGATCACTGTCGCTTCAGCGCCGGTCAACGCCGAGCCGCCGCTTCAGCGGCGGGAACGCCCCGTCCCGAACGACTACTGGCCGGCGAGATCGCGCACGGCGGTCCAGGTCGAGTCGTACGTCGTGATGCTTGCCGGGCCGTTGCCCGCCTTGATCAGCACGCCGCTCGCCTCCGATCCGCCGCCCTCGGCCTTGAGCACACCGGTGCCGTCGGCGCTCACGACCATCGTGACCCGGTCGAAGGCCTCCTCGCTCGGGGTGGCGTTCACGAGCACCGCGGCATACTGGTCCCCGGGAGCGACGAACAGGCAGGCCGCCTCCTTGACGGCGGTGCCGTAGTCGAGACACGCCGTCGCGCGGCCGTCGGTGAACGCCCCCATGCCGCCGCGCTCCCGCCCGCTGCGCGGGTCGTAGAAGGTCAGGCCGGCCTGCGTGGCGATGCGCGTGCCGATCGCGCCGTCATCGAGGATGAGCGGGGTATTGGTCCCCACCGCGACGTTCAGCCATCCCGCGGAGTCGAGCACGGCCATCCCGACCGCGCCCTCCAGTTTCGGATCGGCGGATGCGCGCTGCATCGGGGCTCCGAGAACGATCCGCTCACGGCCATCGGCATCGACGATGACGAGGCCCTGGGTCCGCACCACGTCGTCCTGTGGCCGGAGCGCGCCGAGGAGCAGGGTCGCGCCGCCAACGAGCAGCACGGCGCTGAGTCGACGGACGTTCCGCTCGGCGCGGGCGAGCCGACGGTTGAGGGCGTCGAGTTCGGACATGAGACATCTCCTGACGTTTCCCAGTGGTGAGCGCGGCGAGTCGGACGCCGCGGGGTCGAAACGGTTCCGTCGCTACGGTTCGGCCCGATGAACGCTGTCGGAAGAAAACGCCGAGGGGCCGAATCACTCCCTGAGCGAATCCGCTCCCACCATCCGGTCGAAGAACTCGCGCTGGAGCCTCGGCGCGGCTTCGTCCTGCTTGATCGCGCGGATGGTCTCGGCGAGGCGCTGCCCCATCGCGCGGGTCGCCGCCTCGCCCCGGGCGGCGGTGGCCCCGGCGGCATCACCGCCGTAGTGGTTGGGGAAGCTCGCGTACCACCAGATCGCGGTCGAGACCCCTTCCGGCAGGTCGAGCTGCTGTTGGTCGGCACCCGACTCCGTGGCAGCCCGTTCCGGGTGGGCCAGATCGGGACGCGACGCCATGACGTTCGCGATCTCGTTCTCGCCGGCGTGGCCGTCCACACCGGGCGCCGAGGCACCGGCCGCGTCGGGCATGTCCCCACCGTACGCACTCGTGGCGTACACGACGTAGTCGCGCGGCGAGTAGAGCTGGGTGGCCACGAAGTACTGGACCAGGCTGTTGTTCCCGCCGTGACCGTTGACCAGGATGACCTTGCGGCACCCGTTGCGCGCCATCTCCGACACCGTCTCCTGCAACATGTCCATCTGGAGACCGGGACTGTAGGAGATCGTGCCGGGTTGATGCGTGGCCTCGGCGATCTGGCCGACGAAGTACTGCGGGAAGATCACCGTGTACTCCTCGGCCGCCGCCACGGTGGTGATGTAGCGGGCATTGATCAGATCGGTCCCGAGCGGGCCGGACGGACCGTGCTTCTCGAGGATGCCGAGCGGCAGCGCGCAGGTACCGGCCGACGCCTCGAGCGCCTGCACGAAGTCGGCGGCGGTCAGTTCCTCCCACTTCGCCGGCAGTCCCTGCGCCCAGACGGGCGTCGCCGACAGCAGGGACAGCTGGAGCACGGACATCACGATCTTGCGCATGGGTCTCTCGCTTGTAGCGGCCGATCCCGTAACCTGTCGGCAGAGCGCACCCGAGGCCAGGGGGCCGCAAGCGACACCGGACTCCCCGTCGTCGCCCCGAGCACCAATCTCGGTTCGAGCCGACGTTCCGGAAGCTCGCGGGGCAGCGGTGCGGCCGGGCGCAGCTCCACGGGCGGCGGCGGACGCGGGTGACTGCGCGGAGATCGTCGGACCCTCTCTGTTGTACGGGTGAGCGGCACGGTGATGCGCCAACACCTGTGTTCCGACCTCACCCCCACAGGACGAGCACCCTGCCCACGCCGACCGGCACGAAGTCGGCCCCGTACGCAGCGGCGAACGCCGCGACGGCTTCCTCCCCCGTGCAGTGCGTCGCACCGACGGAGCGTACGCCCAGGTCTCGGAGCTCGGCGATGATCGCTCGGACCTCGGCGTCGCTCTTGGCGCCCAGGTGAAACCCTCCCACGACCAGGCGCACCGGTCCGCCGTGTAGCTCCAGCGCGCGCCGCACGATGGCCACGATTCCCTGGTGGGCGCATCCGGTGATGACCACGAGCCCGCTGTCGGTCGGGATGACGAGCGACTGCTCGGGGATCCCCACGCCGGGATCCTCCATGGTGCCAGTGGTGAGGACGCCGGCAAGAAGCTCATCGCCGGGCCCTGCCTCCCGGACGGTGAACGCGTCACCAAATCGGTTTTGAACGGCAGACGCGAACTCCGGGAGCGCGTACAGCGGCACGCGGACGCCACGCTGCACGAGACCCTGCAATCCGTTCGTGTGGTCCCCGTGGGCGTGGGAGACGGCAACCGCGTCGACGCGTCGCAGGTCGATCCCCAGCGAATCCGCATTGGCCAGCAGCACCCGCGGGTCGCCGCCGGCATCGAACAGGAGCGTCCGGCCCCCGTGTTCAATCAAGGCGGCGAAGCCCCAGGCCGGGGTGAGTCGGGAGTCGGCCGCGGTGTTGTCGACCAGCACCGTGATGCGGAGCGGGCCGTCGTCTGGCGCTGCGGCCGGCGCCACGTCGGCGTACCCGGACTGTGCGATCTGCTGCGGCCTCGCGGCGCTGGGGACGATGAGCAGGCAAGCCAGCCAGAGCGGACGAACGGCGATCATGGGTGTTCCCCCCGTTCAGTGTGTCCAACGGCCTTCGCATGCTCCCCTGACGGATCGGGGTCATGCTAGACATGCATCATACTGACAAGATGGGCAAGGGGAGTGTGACGGCCTGTCGGTCGTGCCGGGTGTGGGAGCGAGATCTCGAACCGTAACGACAGGAGGGGCGGCCTTTGCGCGCCGGTTCGGGCACGAGGCCGAAGCGGGTACGTTGCTGTCGGTGCCGGGGGAGCCGCGGTCGGCCTGCATCTGGGATGGGTGCAGGGGACAACGCGCTCAGGACAGTAGGGAAGCGGCGTGAAGAATCAGTATGTGGGCGAGGTCAACCACTGTTTCTAATGGGCGAGCCAGAGGACCGCGAAGTCTCCAGGTGCCGAGCGCGATCCGCCGAGCGTCCCCGTGAGCACGTACCCCCCGCTCCGCGCCGCGACGATCATGACGCCCCGGTCGACGCCGGGGCGCTCGAGCACGGTCCGTGTCGTTACGGTGCCGTCGCGGTCAGCCTCCAGCACGACGATATCGGGGCCCGTCGGCCGAAAGGAGAATCCCACGCTCACGAACCCGCCATCCGGAGTTGGCGCGCTCATCATGGCGCGGTCGTCATGCACTCCACCATCGTGCCGCCACCACCGGAGGTTCCCCCTCGCATCGAGGCGCAGGAAGTACACGTCGGTGCCGCCGTGGGATAAGGTCGCACCGTATCCGGTCACGAGCACGTCGCCGCCGTCCAGCGCCATGACGCCGTGACCGACGTCGTCCGGCGCTCCGCCGAACGACCGGGTCCAGACGACGGCTCCGTCCGCGGCCACGCGCACGACATACGCATCGCGGGTCGTGTCGGGATGCGCCGCGGTGGTGCCGGTCGCGACGAATGCGCCGTCGTCCGTCCGTGCCACGTGGTAGACGCGCTGATCTCCGGGAACGTCGACCCTGCGGATCCACCGTGCCGTTCCGTCACTCCCGATGTGCAGGAGGTAGGCATCACGGCCTCCGCGCTGCATGCTCTCGCTCTCCGCGGCAACGACGATGCCTCCATCCTCAGCGAGCACGGCCGACCACGCGCGGTCTCGCGCCGCCTCACCGTAGGTGCGCTCCCACAGGCGCGCACCCAATGCGTCGACCCGCAGCACCAGCACGTCTTCCCGACCCTCCGTGGGTGCCTCCGTGTATCCGACGAGGAAGAGGCTGCTGTCCCGGGCTTCCACGACGTCCCAGCCGAAGTCTTCGCGCTCGCTTCCGTACGAGTGGGTCCAGAGGGTGTCCCCGGCCGGGTCGAACCGAACGAGCAGCACGTCGGTGCCGGTGGGTCCACCGAAGTCGGCGTAGCCCACCGCCGCGAACCCGCCGCCACGCAACTCGATGACCGCGTTTCCCACGCCCCACCCTGGTGTCGGAAGGACGAATTCACGCTGCGTCGTCAGCGGTGATTGGGACAGGAGAGGCTGTGGCAGCAAGAGCGGAGCGCCGATGGACGCGCTGGCGCAGTGTACCAGCAACGCCGCCCTCGTGATGGGGGCTCGCCGCGCGCGGTCGCCGTCTGAGTGGGTGTCCATCGTTGCCTCCGTCGGCCCCGCCCTTCGGGGCCTCTCCAACGCCTCGAGCCACCGTGAGATCTGCAGCGCCGGTCTGCTGCACTTCACTCGTACAAGTCGCGGAACGCACGACGTTGATCCGGTCCGCCGATCGCCACCAGCGTGCAGCCATCCTCCAGCACCTCGCCTGCCCTGATGTCGGTGCGTACCCTTCCGACCAGATCCACGCCGATGACGTTGAGGCCTGTCCGGGCTCCGATCTCCGTCTCCGCTATCGTCTTGCCGGCCAGCGCTTTGGGAAGCGAGATGTAGAACACCTCGACGCCCTCGCCGAGCACTATCAACTCGCGCTCGCGCACAAGAGCGCTGACGATCTGCACGCCGAGCGATCCGTAGCTGAGTACGAAGTCGGCTCCAGCTCGCTGGATGGCGTCGATGTTGCGCTCGTGAGTGACGCGAGTGAGGATGCGTGCCTGAGGGTTCAACCTGCGACAGTAGACCGTGAGGTAGACATTCATCGCATCGTCGTGGGTCGT